>JAFYHV010000024.1 GCA_017538995.1 Lachnospiraceae bacterium
CTTGCGGAATAATTTCAAGTATTCCACAACTGTATTTTCGAGTTTCTTTTTTCCTTCTTCTCCTTCATAAGGACTTTGAATAAACGTTTCGGGATTTTGTTCGATAATAATAAACTGTTTGTCTGAAATGAGTTTTCCGTCAGGCCATTTTTCGGCTACTTTTGCAACTATTCTTCCAAGCTCCGGAATATCCACATCATCTATTCTGCATTCGCCTACTACTTCGTTATAATACTTTGCGGCGTAGATTTTTACATACACCATTTTCTGATTTCCCAGGCGTTGTACAATTTCCGATTTTAATAAATCCCAGTAACGGTCGTTATTCCCAGTATCGGAATCATCGTTCTGATCTCCTATTCTTACAATTTCGCCACAGTATGCTGCCCACTCATGGTGCTTTCCGGCAAATTCGGTATCGAAAGGCTTAGGTTCGAAACCTGCAAAGAGTCTTCTTAGCCCGCACATTAATCCGTACGAAAAAGAATATGATGCCATGGAAGCAGAGCTTATTACATCTGTTCCAAAACCCGTACACCATTCGTAAAGGTATTTATCCCACCCTTTTACAGTCACATGAAATTCAAGCCCGACATTTGTTCCGTTAACCTGTGCAACCACTGGAGTGACGATTATATCTACCTCGGGAAGATAAAGACTGTTTTCTCTTCTCTCAACCTCAAACCCAAGCATTTCCGGTAATGCTTTATCCAATACATATTCTAAAATCTCTTCCATTTCCCCCTCATTTCTGCTGTTTGATTCCAGACTGAAATACAATTCTTTTACACGGTTTTCTCCATTTACTATTTTATCATAAAAAAGACCGAAGAAATATATACTCCGGTCCGTTTTTTTATTCTATTTTTTTATACACTTCACAGATTGTGTTTCCGTAGGATTTTATTTCTTTTACGAGTGTGTGATCCTGCTTTAGCTCGTTATAGTTTTCTTTAGAATACATATTGGCGTAAGTTGTATTTACAATGACGTAATCCGCCTCTTTGTAATCATCTTTTATTTCAATTCTGAGTTTGTTTAAGTTGATAAGTTTGTCGTAATTTCTCTCGATTCCCCAGAGCGTAGGATTGTTAAGACAGCCTACAGAAAATTCTTTATCTTCGCGCTCTAGAATTGAGTTTAATGCTTCTTTTATTGACAAATCCCAGTAGTCAAGTTCAAATCTTTCCTCGATGTTATTTCCTGCAAGAGCGTTGTAAAAGGAATGCTCCTGCGGATAATTCGCACCTATTCCGAATGCGCAGTTTAAAAGATAAAATGCAGTTGCAATCGGAATGACTGCGGCAAATTTCCTCATCTTAAAATACTTATGCACACCCACAAGGCCGTGCACCATCAGCAATACCAGCGAAGGATATACAAAATAAAAATGTCTCCAGCCGTTGTAAACTCTCGTACCTGAAATAACCGCAAATGCAAGAGGAACCATTCCACAAAGTGTGAATACAATTGTTTCTATGCTTCTCTCACGTTTTTCTTTTGAAAAGAGTCCTGCAAATACTAGTCCTACACCTATCGCTGTAAGGAATAAGTGAATGGTCGGCGTGGTAATCCCTATCATTCGTAAAAGATATTTATGCGGAGTTCCGGTCACATTGTGATAAAGCATTATACCGTTATAAAGCACATAATCGTTCCAGCGGTTAAAGTCTAACGCAAAGGTTAAAAGATATACAAAGAACTTGATTATTCCGGAAAAGCTTGCAGGCGTAATAAGTACAAAAAATGCCAGCCAGAGTGCTATGCAGGATAAAGTTTTTATAATCGTTTTCGCATTTAATTTCTTATGAACACAAAGACAAATAAACGCATATATACCCATCACTCCGAATGGCCATGCACCGACTATTTTCGTGTTCATCGCACATGCTCCGGCAAGAGCAAAAAGTATTACGTCAATCCATGCGGTTCTTTTCGCCAGTTTATAACCAAAGTAAAAGATCATAAAAACAGTAGATAAAAGAACCATGTCTTTATTATTGTAGTGACTCTCCGCAAACATTCTCGGGGTCAGCCAGAAAAGAAGCACTGCTGCCATTGCAACCGGTGTATCTTTGTACATTTCTTTTATGAGGAAATAAAGACAGAGCATGCCTAAGAATACAAGGAAAAACGTATACGCATGCCAGATCGCGCTGCCAAGATTGATATTAGTTTTTTCAATCTCAAAAATAAACGCAACAGGATAATAAAGCGCCGTTCCGTGGTCCTTTTCTATTGATTCACTGATGGGAATTATCCCGCCTGCATTTAGATTTTTTGCAAGCGCCGAATTGGGTGCAATTCGGTTTGTATACTCTAAGATATTTGAATATAAAATTTCCTTTTCGCTCTTCTCATCCAGATAACTTCCGTATCCGAACGATGTGGCAAAGCCGATTATAATGATTAATGAAAGGAATAAAACCTCTGTCTTTTTGTTGTTTAAAAAATCGATTATTCTGTTAGTTCTAGTCGCGTTCTTTTCGGTCAATTTTATTACCTTCTTTTCAAGCAAAATTTTTCAGTCTGCGGTAATTGTCTTTATTCTAAAATATAACTTTATCCGTTTCAACATCAAATTCATCATGATAAATATCTTCAGTCATGCATTCCTTAAAACATGCACCGACTTTGTAAAAATCATAAGCCTGATATTTGGACAAATATTTATCGTAATACCCTTTTCCGTATCCGATTCGATAGCCGTTTTTGTCAAACGCTATTCCCGGAACAACGATCAGGTATTTTTCGTTTTCTTTCGGAATAAATTTAGGACAATCTTCCTCGGGCTCCCTCACATTGAAATTTCCGAGTCTGAGCTTTGATAAATCGTCAACCTCATAAAAGTCCATTTCATCTTTATCGCATCTTGGAAAATAAACAGGAATGTCAGTCTCTTCGAAAACTCCCATGACGTCCACTTCGAACCTTTTTGGCGCATAGAGTAAAACTGCCGAAAAAGAATTCTCTTTTATGAGTTTTAGGAGTTCCCTGGTTATCTCCATGGACTCTTCTTTTCTTTTTTCGTCAGGAATATTCTTTCTTACTTCCAAATATTTAATTCTCAGTTCCTGTTTATTCATATTTATTAAATCGTGGTTTAATTTCAGAACCAATTAATCAGACAATTACAGTTTTTCGGAATCAAGCACTATCGTAAAAGGTCCGTCATTTAAGAGTTCAACCTTCATATCAGCGCCAAAGATACCTTTTTCAACCTTCTTACCGCTTTTCTTGCATTCATTTATGATATATTCATAAAGTTCGTTAGCCATCTCAGGTCCGCCCGCATCCGTAAACGAAGGCCTGTTGCCCTTTTTACAGTCGGCATAAAGAGTAAACTGCGAAATCAGAAGCAGCTCTCCGCCCACATCCTCAAGCGACAAGTTTGTCTTACCGTTCTCATCTTCGAAAATTCTTAGACCCAACATCTTCTTAACTACCTTGTCGGCTATCTCCTTTGTATCAGTCCCAGATACACCTATAAGAACCAGAAAGCCTTTTCCAATCTGGCCTACTATTTCATTATCTACAGTAACACTTGCTCTGGTTACTCTTTGAATCACAAATTTCATTTTTTCTCCAATCTACAGCTCGCAGAGAACTGTCCCCACTTGGTAAAAAAAGCCAAAATAGAACCGTCCCCAAATGGTCACAGTACGGCGATAACAATACCCGTAATTATGATGCCCGCGCAGACGAGTTTGTATGCGATGTTTTTCTCTTTGAAGATAAATTTACCGGCGAGGATTGTTACGATGCAGCAACTTTGTTTTACGAGCGTCATAACGGTTACTCTTGACTCGGGCATTCTGTTGGCTATAAACAGCGCCTTGTCGCCGATAACGAACATTATTGCGAGAATCCATATCCAGTAGTTTTTGAGTGCGCTCTTAAACTGAATTTTCTCTCTGGTAACTATTATATAGATTATGTAGTAAAGTACAAGGAAGAGCATATACCAGAACTGCAGCTGTGTGCTGTTGACGTGCTTGGTCAGTACTTTATCCATCACGCCCGAAATTGCGTTGCAGAAGCAGGAAATCATCGTAAAAGCTACTATCTTAAAACTTACTTTCTCATCCTTTAAGTTTTTTCTTCTCTCGCATAAAAGAACGCCTATGCACACAAGCACGGAACCTATTATGACCGTAAGGGTTAATTCCTCTCGTAAAACAAGAATTCCGAGTGCGGAAGCAAATACCACGCGTGATAAGTCTATAACGCCATAGAGGCTCACAGGCATTTGTTTTATGGCCCTGAACGATAAAATCCACGCTATGAAGATTACAAGCGATTTTAAGGCTATCGGTAAAAGAATTCTTACATCCACGCCCATGGCGCTTTTAATGCCGGGTAATACAAAAATAAATGATAATAAAGTATATATTATCAAAACTTCAAGTACACTGTTCTTTTCAAGCGATTTCTTCTTTACGATTTCTCTTCCGCCTTTTAAAAGACCGTAAAGAAGTACAAGTAAAATCCACCACATAATTATCTGTTATTCTCGCATAAAAAAAGAGGGGTCTTTGATAGACCCCCCTGTATTATTTTGTTTTTATTCTTCGTCTTCTTCTGTCGACTCGGTATCGTTAACATCGATGGGCTTGTCTTCTTTATCCTCGCCCCAGATTCTCATGTTAAGCTCTTTATCCTTCTTCTCGACGAGATCAAGCACTGCCTTAGCCTTAGCCTGCTCTGCACTTGCCTTTTCCTCATCTTTTATGAGGAGTTCGAGGTTTGCGGAAATGATGTCGATGTTGTTCTTGAATTCCTGAACAAGTTCTGCTGTCTTGTCAATTGCAACCTTGGTAATTTCTTCGATGTATGAATCGAACTGAACCTTGGTTGTGTTGGCGAACATTGTCTCGACGTCGTTCTTGTAAGACTTCTTATCGTTTGTTGAGAAGATGAAGATTGCCTTCTGCTTGTTGATGTACTCATCCATCTTCAAAGCCTTTAAGCTTGAAGGAGGAACCTGCGTATCGGCAACGTTCGTGATTCTCTTGATAATCTCTTCGTCGATTCCTTTATAACCTGAAATCTTCTTGATGATGATTCCCTTAAGTTCGTCAATCTGCTGGATTAGAATTCTTCCACGATTGTTCTTGTAGTTATCATCGATTTCCTGAAGATATCTGTTAAGTTCGTTTCTGATGATGTTGTTCTTCTCTTCGAATACTTCGGGACGAAGAGCAATCCATTTCATCTTATCGGCAATCTTGCCTGCCTGAATCTGACGGTTACCCATTACAGTGTATAACTGGTTGATATCATCAATCTGGAATACCATGTTCTCGGTAGTCATGTTGGTAAGATAATCTGCGTAAGCTTCATCAATATCCTTAACCATGCTGGTCTTCATTGTATTGATGTTTCTCTCGATTTCTTCCTTGGACAGTCTTGCCTGATTCTCGATTACTTCGTAGTCTTCACGGATAAAATCTACAACGCTCTTGATGCCGTCATAAAGGCCTTTAGCCTTAACTGCGAGGGCATATTTGCGGCCGTACTGGATAATCTCTTTTTCGATCGCATACATACCGGAGTTAACATAGATTCTCTGAAGGATGGGATAAAGACTGGAGTCTTCAGGATTGTTACACTTCTTTAATTCTTCGAAGCAATCCTTGATGAGAGCCTTTGTCTCGTTATCGGAACGTGCAAGCTTATCAAGCTTGAAGTACATACCGGTATCTACATCCACCTGAATGTTGTCTACTCTGAATGGATCGTCAACGGGATCGTTGTTGATTTCGTTCTTATGGTTAGCAAGCCATCTTCTTTCGTCTTCTGTATCGACGTTGTTTCCGATAGCCTTTGCAATGTATGCAGCCTTGGATGATACGAAGAAAAGTCTTTCTTTGGAAAGGTCAATCTGCTGAGCTTCTTCGTTGTAAATCTTATCTGTTTCCTTAAGAGTAACTTCGACTTTCTTTTTCTTCAAAAGCTGAAGGTCTGTAAGGGACTTGGTATCGGCCTGGTTGATAACGTGAAGTGATCTTGTAAGGTCGATGGTTGTAGCTTCGTTTTCTCTGTTGCTTGAATTGATAAGGTTGTAGAGAATCGAGTTACCTGTACCTTCCATCTTGGTCGGCTCGTAAAGGACGATTAAGATGGAGTTGGTCTGCTGAGCAAGTGCTTTCTGAAGTACTAAGAGATGCTCATTGGAGTTCGAGTCGGTACCGGGTGTATCGTAGAATGTGAAGTTGATGTTCTCGTCCAAAGGAATCGGGAAGCTTACTTCGATGATACCGTCGATATATTCTTCGTTCTCGTCAGTTCCCATATTGGGAATGTCGTTTAATTTCTTAAGTACCTGATACAACTGCTCATGCTGCTGAAGTCTGAACATGATTGCGGAATTAACTTCGGAATTGATCTTCTCCTGTGTAATCTCGCATTCGCCGTCAGCATGGAAAGCAAATCTCTTTTTCTCTGCATCCCAGACAATGTTTGCGATAACCGATGTATCGGGATCGCTGCCTTTTTTGATAACAAACGAAACTGCAGGCTCTTTCGCGTTCTTGATTCTGAACATCTTGGCGGTTTCGGAGTTGATACTTTCGGGAAGTATTCTCTTTCCGATTAACGCATTGATGAATGTTGACTTACCCGAGGAATATGTACCTACGAGGCAAAGATTGACGTCTGAATTGTTAAGCTTAGCTTTCTTGGATTCAAACTCGGTCTTTCTTTCAACAAACGATTTTCTGATGTCGGAATTCTGAAGTTCGTTATCGAATGTTTCGAGAGTTGCATCACAAAAATCCGCAATGGCGGTATAAATTTCCGTAACTGAAGGAAGTTCGATGAACTGTGTAACCTTAAATCTGTCTTCGTTTACGGATTTGTTGTATTCTCTGACTTTTTTTACAAAGTCTTCATAGTCAACCTTGGTTCCTTTGAAAACCAGATTGACATTGTCTCTTAAAAATTGTTCCCAAATATCATCAAAGAATTTATTGCCGTGATTCTGGAGCAGGAATTCGCCGTTGTCAGGTCCGTACTGATTGAGCCAGGGACACATGGCATAAGGAATCTCCACGAACTCGCCCTTTGCTTTGGCGAGAAAACGAATCTCCTTCTTCACAGGATGATACATTATCATTAATTCTTTCATGAATGCCTCCCCAAATGTCTGTTAGGGTGAATATCATTTATTAATCCACACCATTTTTTATTATATACTTTATAGTGTCAAAAATCAAACGATATTCTAAAGTTGAGCCCTATTTCTTTACACTTTTTTGCAAAAAATTTCTAATTCACATTTTCAATCTGCCAGTCGATTTCCGAAAGACCGTTTTCTCTAAGAAAATCATTGGCTTTTTTGAAGTGTCCGCAATCGAAAAATCCTCTGTATGCAGACAGTGGTGACGGATGCGGAGCGGTCAGAATTAAGTGGTTGGGATTGTTTAAAATCTCCTTCTTCGAAATCGCCGATTTACCCCATAACATAAAAACTATCGGTCGATTCTGTTCGTTTAAGATTCTGATGGTCGCATCTGTGAATTTTTCCCAGCCGATTCCCTGATGTGACTGAGGAGAATGAGCCCTTACAGTAAGCACCGCATTAAGCAAAAACACACCCTGTCTGGCCCATTTTTCTAAGCTTCCGTTGTCAGGTATATAACAGCCGAGTTCCCTGTTTAATTCTTCGTAAATGTTTTTAAGCGAAGGCGGTATTTCTATGCCTTTCTGCACCGAAAAACAAAGTCCGTGAGCCTGTCCGACATCATGATACGGATCCTGTCCGAGTATCACTACCTTGACATTTTCAAGCGGAGTAAAATGATATGCGTTAAAAAGATCCTGTTTGGGCGGGAAAACCGTATGATTCCTGTACTCTTCAAGGAGCTTTTTGTAAAGATTAATATAATAATCTTTGCTGAACTCTTCTTTTAGGGCTTTTTCCCACTCTCCTGTGATAGGCGGCATATTATAACCTCACGGGAATTCCTTCGTTTGCAAGGAATTTCTTTACTTCACGAATTTCAAGTTCCTTAAAGTGGAAAAGACTGGCTGCAAGCGCTGCGTCTGCTTTTCCGTCTGTTAAAGCTTCTTTAAAATGCTCCATGGTTCCTGCCCCGCCCGAAGCGATAACGGGAATCGAAACATTTTCCGCGATGGTTCTGGTAAGTTCGATATCGTATCCGTTCTTGGTTCCGTCGCAGTCCATACTGGTTAATAAAATCTCTCCGGCACCGAGTTCGCAGGCTTTAATCGCCCATTCAAGCGCATCTATGCCCATATCTACTCTTCCGCCGTTTTTGTAAATATTCCAGCCACTGCCGTCCGCTCTTCTTTTAGCATCAATCGCAACAACCACGCACTGTGATCCGAACTTATCCGCAGCTTCCGCAATCAGATTAGGATTCATGATGGCCGCAGAATTAACAGCCACCTTGTCGGCGCCTTCTCTTAAAATCTTCTTAAAATCGTCAACTGTTCTGATGCCGCCACCTACGGTAAACGGAATAAATACGCTCTCTGCAACCGCTCTTACCATGTCAACCACGGTGTCTCTCGCATCGCTGCTTGCAGTGATATCCAGGAAAACAAGCTCGTCCGCACCTGCTTTGTCGTAAGCAAGCGCACATTCAACCGGATCTCCGGCATCTATAAGATTGACAAAATTTACACCTTTTACAACGCGTCCGGCATTAACGTCGAGACACGGAATAATTCTTTTTGTATGCATTTAAGCCTCCAGGAAATTTCTTAAAATTCTGAGTCCCACCGATGAACTCTTTTCGGGATGGAACTGTGTCGCGTAAATATTTCCCCACTCAACGGCTGCATGAATCGTTGCACCGTATTCCGTGGTTGCGGCAACTATTTTTTCGTCCTCTGCCTTAAGATAATACGAATGGACGAAATATACGTAACTTCCTTTAACAACCCTTTTAAAAAGTAAACTCTTCTTGGGAAATTCAAGGGAATTCCAGCCCATATGAGGAATCTTTCTGTCGTCGCCTTCGGGAAGTCTTACAATCTTACCCTTTAAGAGTCCGAGTCCTTCGACGCCGGGACTTTCCTCGCTGGAATCAAACAGAAGCTGAAGACCTAAACATATGCCAAGTAACGGCTTACCCTCATCCACAACCAGTTCTTTTATAACTTCTGTAAGGCCGTATTCGTTGAGTCTTCCCATGGCGTCGCCAAATGCACCTACGCCCGGAAGAATCAGTTTGTCAGCCTTTTTAAGCACATCTTTGTCTCTTGTAATTACGCAGTCATATCCAAGCTTTAAAACAGCTTTTTCAACGCTCTTAATATTGCCTGCATCATAATCAATTATAGCTATCATAAAACCTCCAAAGCGGTATTTTTCTGTCGAAAAAAAGCAAAATAAAAAGCCACGGCTGTTAATCCATCGGTTAAAAAAATATTTTAGAACCGAAAAACCGCCGAATAAACAAAAAAATACACATGACAATTATAACATAGTCATGTGTAAAAAACAGTAAAAATTGCTGTAATAAAAAAATCGGAGTGACAAGATTTGAACTTGCGACCTCTGCCTCCCTAAGACAGCGCTCTAGCCAAACTGAGCCACACCCCGATTGTGCGTTTTTTCAATCCGCAACGACTATTATATCTAAACACCACACCTAAGTCAAGAAAAAATTTAATTTGTTTTTGCAATGCTTGCAAGATACTCTTCCACCTTGGCGTAAATCTCCTCCAGGCCCCTCTTATCTTCGGCTGAAAAGGGGATAATTACGGTGTTTTTCTCACATTCGAGCTTCTTTTTTATGATTGATACCTGTTTGCTTACTGCACCCTTTGAAATCTTATCCGCTTTGGTGGCTATAACTATCGGATCGAAGCCGTTTGCGATTATCCAGTCATACATCTGAACGTCGTTTGCGCTCGGCTCGTGTCTTATATCCACTAAAAGAAAAACGGCCTTTAGAGTCGGTGATTTCTTTAGGTATCTTTCAATCATTTTGCCCCACTGTTCCTTAACGGATTCGGAAACCTTGGCGTAGCCGTAACCGGGTAAGTCTACGAGGTAAAATTCGGAATTGATGTTGTAATAGTTGATTGTCTGTGTTTTACCGGGCTGCGAGGATATTCTTGCATACGATTTTCTGTTCATAAAAGCATTGATAAGCGAGGATTTGCCGACATTACTCTTGCCCGCAAAAGCAAATTCGGGGAGCGAATTGTTCGGAAGTCTTGAGCTTACACCGCATACGGTTTCAAGATTTATGCTTTTTATTTTCATACCTGCCGCCTTTCATAAAATTATTGAAAAAGGGGCAATTTCTTGCCCCTTATAATCTTTAAGCTGTTACCGTTTCTTTTGAAACAGGAGCAGTTTCTCCTTTTCTTACCACCACGGGTTCGGATAATCCCAAAATGGAATCCTTGGTGATATGACATTCCGCAATGCTGTCATCCGAAGGGATTTCAAACATTACCTTGGTCATTACCTTTTCCATAATGGATCTGATGCCTCTTGCGCCGGTCTTACGTTCGTAAGCTTCCTTGGCGATTTCGAGTACCGCATCATCATCAAAGAAAAGATTTACATCGTCAATCTTAAATAAAGCCGTATACTGCTTAATCATGGAGTTTTTCGGCTCTTTTATGATCTTAACAAGTGCTTCCTCATCCAGGCCTTCAAGTGCCACATTGATGGGCACACGGCCTACAAATTCGGGGATAAGACCGAATTTTACGAGGTCCTGAGGTGCAACTTCCTTAAAGAGATTGCTCTTTTCGAGAATATTGTTTTTAACAATTTCCGAATTGAAACCAATCGACTTTTTGTTAAGTCTCTGCTCGATGATATTTTCGAGTCCGTCAAACGCACCGCCGCAGATAAACAGAATGTTGGTGGTATCGATGGGAATAAGCTCCTGCTGGGGATGCTTTCTTCCGCCCTGAGGGGGAACCGACGCGTTTGTGCCTTCGATTATCTTAAGAAGAGCCTGCTGAACGCCTTCACCCGATACGTCTCTGGTGATGGATACGTTCTCGCTCTTTTTGGTAATCTTGTCGATTTCATCGATATAAACAATACCGTACTCTGCTCTCGCAACATCATAATCCGCAGCCTGGATAAGCTTAAGAAGGATGTTTTCAACGTCCTCGCCTACATAACCTGCTTCGGTTAATGTAGTAGCGTCACAAATGGCGAAAGGCACATTTATGATCTTTGCAAGTGTCTGTGCAAGATATGTTTTACCGGAGCCCGTAGGTCCGAGCATAAGTATATTGCTCTTCTGGAGTTCCACATCCAAGTCTGCCTGAGTGGTAACTCTTTTGTAATGATTGTAAACGGCTACAGACAGAACTATTTTTGCTTCTTCCTGTCCTACCACATAGTCATCAAGAAACTCTTTTATCTGCTTCGGCTTTAAAAGATTGATGTTGAGATTTGTCTTGGCAAATTCGTAATTCGATGCCTCAAACAAATCTTCTTCCATGCTCTCTTTTGCCTGAAGTTTCAGGATATCGTTGCATGTGGAGATACATTCGTCACAAATATATATTCCGCCCGGTCCGGCTATCATCTGGCCGACCTGGCTCTGCGTCTGTCCGCAGAAAGAACATTTTACCTGTTTGCCGTTCTTGTCGGAATCATTTCTTTTGTTTGCCATATTACTCCTGTTTGTTCTCTTCTCTCGAAGAAATTACAAGGTCAATAAGACCGTATTCCTTAGCTTCTTCTGCAGTCATCCAGTTATCACGATCGGTATCTTTTGCGATAACGTCGAGAGGCTGGTTACAGTTTTCTGCAAGGATTTTGTTAAGCTTTTCCTTAGTCTTTAAGATATGCTTTGCAGCAATCTCAATTTCGGTAGCCTGTCCCTGAGCACCGCCCAAAGGCTGATGAATCATAATCTCAGCATTGGGAAGAGCCATTCTCTTACCTTTTGCACCGCCAGAGAGCAAGAATGCTCCCATTGAAGCAGCCATACCGATACAGATTGTGGAAACATCGCACTTGATGTACTGCATTGTATCGTAAATAGCGAAACCTGCGGTAACGGATCCTCCGGGAGAGTTGATATAAAGCTGAATATCCTTTTCGGGATCTTCCGCTTCAAGGAAAAGAAGCTGTGCAACTACCAAAGATGCAGTTACTTCGTTTACTTCCTCTCCGAGGAAAATTATTCTTTCTTTTAAGAGACGTGAATAAATATCATAACTTCTCTCGCCTCTGCTTGTTTGTTCAATGACATAAGGTACCAGACTCATAAAATGCTCCTTATAACACTAATACTATTCTTCTGTCTTCTCTTCAGCTGCTTCTTCTTTCTTAGCCTTAGCTGTCTTCTTAGGCTTAGCTTCGCCTTCTTCAGCTGTTTCTACTTTAGCCTTCTTTGCAGCCTTCTTAGCAGCCTTTTCCTTTGCGTTCTCTGTTATGAAGTCGATAGCTTTCTGCATGGCAATATCTTTCTTGATTGCATCTTCGTTGCCTGCGCCGAGAGTTTCTTTAACCTTCTCAACTTCCATCTTGTAGTTGTCTGCAATCTTCTTGATTTCTGCTTCAACATCATCATCTGTAACTTCGATGTTTTCAGCCTTAGCTACTGCTTCAAGAACGAGCTGTGTCTTAATCTTCTGTTCTGCCTGAGGTTTGATCTGTTCCATCATGATCTCAGGATTCATTCCTGTGTACTTGAAGTACTGATCGATGCTCATGCCCTGATATCTTAATCTCTGAGCGAACTCATCAAGCATTTCTCTCTGCTGTGTAGCAAGCATCATCTCAGGAATTTCAATTTCGGAATCTTCGATGATTGCATTAACTGCAGCATCTTCTTTCTGCTTCTTAGCATCATCTGCCTTCTTGTCGGAAAGGTTCTTCTTTACGGATTCCTTGTACTCAGCAAATGTATCGTAGCTGGAAACATCACTTGCGAAATCATCATCGAGCTCAGCAAGCTGTTTTTCCTTGATTTCATGGATTTTAACCTTGAATACTGCAGGCTTTCCTGCAAGTTCTGCTGCCTGGTAATTCTCAGGGAATGTAACATTAACATCAAGTTCGTCGTCAATGTTCTTTCCGACAATCTGATCCTCGAAAGTATCGATGAATGAATGCGAACCGATTTCAAGGTTGTAATTCTCGCCCTTGCCGCCTTCAAATGCAACACCGTCAACAAATCCTTCAAAGTCGATTGTTACTGTATCGCCTGTCTTAACAGGTCTTTCAACAGATACGATTCTTGCAGCGTTCTGTCTTTCTTTTTCGATAGCTTCGTTAACTTCGTCTTCAGTTACTTCGGTATCAATCTTTTCGATTTCTACACCTTTATATTTTCCAAGCTTGATTTCAGGCTTAAGAGCAACTTCAGCACTGAAAACAAAAGGCTTTCCTGCTTCCATTTCAACTACTTCGATCTTGGGAGCGGAAACGATATCAAGTTCCTTAACTGCTTCGTCATATGTCTTTTCGTAAGCATCGGGAATGATGATGTTAGCGGCATCCTCATAAAATACTTCTTTGCCGTACATTTTTTCAATCATTGCCTTGGGAACCTTTCCGGCACGGAAACCGGGAACAGAAATTCTCTTTTTATTCTTCTGATATGCTTTTTCGCAAGCAGCATCGAATTCTTCTGCAGAAACATCAATGATCAGCTTTGCCATACTACCTTCAAGCTTTTCAACCTTATAGCCCATTTTAAATAAATCTCCTTTCAAAAGCGTGATTATATCACAGTCAATTGATTATTATAACATAATCGTAGGTTTTTGTAAAAGAAAAGTTGCTTAAAACTGTTTATAAATCAGCTGTTTCAGTAAATCGTCAGCCGTCTCTTCATCAATAATGGTTTTTACGATCTCACCCGCAAAAGCAATGGCAGTTCCCATGCCTCTGGATGTAATAATATTACCGTCATGAGCAACTTCTGCAGCAGGGATTGTTGCACCCGTTAAATGGCTTTCAAATGTCGGATAGCATACAGCCACTTTGCCGTTTAAATAACCCTTATGTCCGAGTATTGAAGGTGCCGCACAGATGGCACAGACAAGTTTTCCCGCATTAATATATTCATCAAGTCTCTTCATAAGATACTGATTTGCTTCAAGTCTCTGAGTACCGATTTTTCCGCCCGGTAAAACCATACAGTCATATTCATCGAAATTAATGTCCGAAATCATGTAATCGGCCTTAATCTTAATACCGTGGCTGCCTGTTATTTCAAGGTCGTCCTCGGTTGAAATCATATCGCATACAAGCTTTGCTCTTCTTAAAACATCAACTACCGTAAGGCCTTCGATTTCTTCCAGTCCGTCTGCAAGGAAAAGTGCTGTTTTCATATATGTCCCTCCGTTTTTAATCATTATTGTTCATTCCAAACCGCAATAATATTTTACTTGTCTTTCATGTCATAATCAAGAAAATAATACCCATAAAAAAACTGCCGCAGGATTTCCTGCGACAGTTTTATGAGTTTTATGTGTTTACTTTTTCTCGTTGATGTAAATCTGAAGTCTGGACTGGATGATTGCAGCTACTTCGCTTGCACTCTTCTGGCCTTCGAAATAAGGCTGAGTTTCTTCATCAACAATGCTGTTTAACTCTTCGTCCCATGAGTAAAGACCTTCAACATTTACTACAAAGTCTTTAAGTTTTGCAACTTCTTCCTTTGTAAGAGGCTCGATTTTTTCTTCATGGTCTACAAGCCAGTATGTTTCATCCGATATGATTTTGTTGCCTTCTTCATCTTCATAATACTGATGTTCTGTAGCCTTCTCAGCCTTGGCATCAAGTTCTTTTTCAACTGAAGGGATTCCCCAGCCGTTCTTCTCATAATACTCATGCTCAAAGCAGGTTTTAACGAATTCCCATGCAGCTTCTTTGTGCTTACTCTTGTTTGAAATACCGATAACCGTATCAATATTTAATACAGCAGTATCTTTACCTGAAAGAGGAACACCTATAAGCTCGGGGATTTCTCCGAATCTGTATTTTGCATTCCAGTTGTAGCTTGAAAAATCGTCAACGTATGCAAAGTTGAGCAGTGAGTTGTTATTTCTGAATTCGTAAATGTATGAAGTGTAATCGTAGTTATTCCAGTAATCCTCATTAATTTCCTTCGGATATGTGTTTGCATATTCAAGAAGTTTTGCAAATTCAGGTGAGTCAAATGAGCACTTTCCTGTCTTGGGATCAAGGAATTCATCCATGCTCATACTCATAAACCAGCTCATAACAGAGCTTCTTGTCATATCGTCCGAAAGAGCCTTCTTTCCTGTTGATTTCTCCCATGCGATAACATCATCAAGGTTCATGCCTTCTTTGTAAAACTCTTTCTTTATCTGAATTGCCTCAACGGTAAATGTAGGGAATACACAGAAAAGCTTGTCATCTCTTGCAAATACTGTCTGGGCATTATGAACAAGATCACTCTTTTTAACACCGTTACTGTTCTCCATTAAAGGAGTAAGGTCGGTAAATACACCCTTATCGATGAGATTTGCCGCATCGGATGCTTCGGGAGCAATGATGTCGGGAGCATTTCCGCCTGTAAGATCCGAATAGAATCTCTTTCTGCCGGCAGACCAGTCATCTGCTGTATCAAATTCGGAATAATCTATAAGTTTAACTCTGTATGTATCATTATTCTTATTGAATTCAATAATCTGGCTTGCAAGAGTGTAGGAACCGTATACTGTTCCCAAAGTAATAATTTCTTTATCCTTGACATCTTCAGCAGGAACTTTTTCGTATACCACTACGAAAGTTCCTTCTTCGCTCTCTTGGGTTGTAAGGAACTGCTCTGCACTTGCAAAGCAGAGTGAACCGTAAAAACCACTCGGATTAATATCGGAATCATAGAAGTTAACAACCTCGGTTGCTGCCTTATCACCGACATTAATTCCCATTATCGAAGAAGATGTTGAGTAATAGAAATCATATCCGTTTCCGGTAACAATGTCTTTGCCGGAAATAAGCTTATCAAGTTCGGAATCTTCTGTGGTATTTCCCTGCTTATCCATTTTGAAAGTTTTGCTTATATAATCGTCACTTTCCCAGGAAACTATCGTAAAGATAAGTTCATCATTTTTATCAAGGTTTGCATTTGAAACATAAGCACCCTTAATGTCGGAAGCATAATGATATTTCTCGTTTAAATCCTTGTCAAACACGGTAACTGACTGTTCTGAAACAACATAACAGTTTCCGTCCTTATCTACAAACAGATATCTTACATAGAAATATTCTTCATTGTTGTTTTTAATGGAAGCTTCTTTTAAAACATTTCCGTCAAGAGAATACTTTCTTATTACAAAACTCTCATCATATGTCATATCGTTATATGATGAAATAATTGCATAAAGATTCTCAGCGGAATCCAGGCCCCAGTTTGAACCGTTGAAATACTCGCCGCCACCGTTAAGTTCGATATCGTAATACTTGATATCATTCTCATTTGTAAAAGATGCAATGTGAAGTTTTGTTTTTACTTCACTGTAATAATCACCCTCATAATAATCATCTTCAAAGTCTTCGAATTCAAAATCTTCCAATTCGCCATCTTCCGAAACATCTTCCTGAGTTTCTTCATCTGTCACTTCTGCAGGCTCTTCTTCGGTTGTGACTTCTTCGGTTGTAACTTCTTCGGGAATTTCTTCTTCATCGAATAAAATCACTTCATCATCGGGATAAAATGTATCATCATAATCCGGATAATCATAAACAACCTGTGCTGCATAGTATTTTCCGTTTGCTGTTTTGAATCCGTCGATATACTCAAATCCTTCAATAGAAAAAGTCTTTGCTTCTCTAAATACAGCTTCTTTATTTACCTTTTCTGCCGAAGCTACAATATTTGCGTTACCGCTGTTCTGTCCTTTTCCGTTTAATATATTGGATATGGCGTCTTTAGGATTAAAGGTACATCCGGCAAGGGAAAGAACCATTGCCATGCATAAAGACACCGACATAAGCTTTTTAAGTCTCATAATTCAAGTCTCCTTTCTCATACTTTGTTAATTATATAACAATATGCACGAAAAGTATAGTGTGAAAATCTTACAATTAGTCCTATATTTGTCTTTGGTTTTTCGTTATTTTGTTTTTTTATCTGAAAGAATAATCTTTCTCATAGCCTCTACAGCTATCTTTACGGAAGCGGAGGTATCCTCGCTCATAATCTGGTCAAGCCCTGCTTTTTCTCTCTCCTGATTCCATATAACGTGGAAACAGGAACCGCTTCTGCATTTTAATGCACTTGATACCACAAAAAGAGTCGATGATTCCATCTCGGAAGCCTTAACTCCGAGTCTCTTCCATGCTTCCCACTTTTGCAGAAGTTCATACGCTACCGGCATTTTTTCGGGTGAATGCTGACCATAAAAAGAATCCTTGCACTGCACCACTCCGACATGCGTTCTTTTGCCCATTTCTAAAGAAGCCTCACGAAGCGCATTGGTAATATCCAGATCCGCTACCGCAGGAAACTCTATCGGAGCATATTCAACGGAAGTATGCTCATATCTGATTGCGCCCGTAGCCACGACAATATCTCCGGACATTACATCCAGATCAATTCCGCCGCATGTTCCGGTTCTTATAAAAGTATCCGCACCCAGGTTGTGAAGTTCCTCAACCGCAATGGACGTGGAAGGTCCGCCTATTCCGGTGGAACAGGCTGTTACCTTTACACCCTCAAGATATCCGGTATAAACATTAAACTCTCTGTTATATGCTACCTGCTTTGCATCATCAAACAACTCGGCAATAGCGGGAATTCTGCCCGGATCTCCTGCGAGAATGCAGTATCTTCCTATATCTCCTTGGACACAATGAATATGAAACTGTTTTTCCAACTCCTGCATAATAACCCCTCTTAAAATACATTAATGTTTCTTTGTTGCTATGTCTTCCTTGATCATTTCAACGAATTCGTCGAATTTAACCGTTACGGTCTCCTGTTCGCCGTGAAGTCTGAATGATACGTTTCCTTCTTCGGCTTCCTTCTTACCGATAACTGCAATGTAAGGAACCTTCTGAATCTGAGCTTCTCTCATCTTGTAACCGAATTTCTCGCTTCTGTCATCGGATTCAACTCTTACATTTGCATCGTAAAGAGCATATTTAAGTTTCTTTACATATTCGTTAAGTTCATCATCGTCGTTCTTTATGGGAAGAATCTTAACCTGAACGGGAGCAAGCCACGTAGGAAGGTTGCCCTTTGTTTCCTCTAAGATGTAAGCCATAAATCTGTCGATTGAACCAAGAATTGCTCTGTGAAGTACAACGGGTGTCTTCTTTTCGCTATCGGCATCAATATATGTAAGCTCGAACTTAGCGGGTAAGCAGAAGTCAAGCTGGCATGTTGAAAGCGTAATCTCATTACCGATGGCAGGCTTAACGTTTACGTCAAGCTTCGGTCCGTAGAATGCAGCTTCGCCGATTTCCTCAGTATATTCGATACCGATTTCGTTTAAGGTCTCACGAAGAGCCTGTTCTGCGTTGTTCCACATTTCATCATCGGGATGATACTTCTTTGTATCTGCCGGGTCTCTAAGTGAAAGCACGCATCTGTAATCCGTAATACCGAAATCTTCATATGTTGAGAAGATAAGATCGCAGACACCTTTAACTTCGTCTTTAATCTGATCGGGTGTTACGAAAATATGAGAGTCGTTCTGGCAGAAATGTCTTCCTCTCTCAATACCCTTAAGTGTTCCTGAAGACTCAAATCTGAAGTCATGTGCGATTTCTGCAAGTCTTATAGGAAGTTCCTTGTATGAATGAGGCTTGTTTGCATATATTCTCATATGATGAGGGCAGTTCATGGGACGAAGTACAAAGTTTTCGCCTTCAACCTCCATCGGAGGGAACATGTTCTCTTTGTAGTGATCCCAGTGACCTGATGTCTTGTAAAGATCAACAGTACCTACACAGGGAGTAAGAACATGCTGATAACCAAGCTTCTGCTCTTTTGTTCTGATGTAGTTTTCAAGCTCCTGCCATACAAGATAACCGTTGGGAAGGAACATAGGAAGTCCTCTGCCGACTAAATCGTCTGACATGAAGAGGCCCATATCCTTACCGATTTTACGATGGTCTCTTTCTTTTGCTTCTTCAAGCAACTGAAGATGTTCTTCAAGTTCTTCGGGTGTAGGGAAACAAACACCGTATACACGCTGAAGTACCTGGTTTTCTGCATCGCCCTTCCAGTAAACACCGGAGTGCTTTACAAGTTTGAAGTTACGGCAGAGTTTTACGTTGTCTACGTGAGGTCCCCTGCAGAGATCTGTGTAATCTCCCTGATCGTAGCAGGTAATATTGCCGTCTTCCATATTTGAAAGAAGGTCCATCTTGTAAGGATCGTCCTTAAAGAGTTCAAGTGCCTCGGCCTTTGTGATTTCTCTTCTGTAAATCTTGATACCGGTCTTTGCAACCTTCTTCATTTCTTTTTCGATCTTGTCGATATCCTCGTCATTAAGCACAGCATCGCCAAGATCCATGTCGTAATAGAATCCTTCATCTACAACAGGACCTACCCAGAATTTTGCATTAGGGTAAAGATGCTTTACAGCCTGTGCCATAAGATGTGCACATGAATGGTTGAGTACATGCAAATTTTCGTCTTCTTTGAAATTGACCATGATTCTTCTCCTTATAAAACAATAAATGGTTTTGAATCATGCCTTCCGTATAATATACGCGCGGCATGGATTAATCTTGTGGATAAATATAAAAAAACACCCACATAATATCCGTTCGGATACTAAGGGTGCCATAAGCACGGTTCCACCTTAATTTTTCACTCATTAAGTCTTTAACGTAACAGCACGGAGACGCTTACTAATTTCGGCGTTCGGCTCCAAAGTGGTCTTCATATCAGTCCGTACAGGCACCTCTCAGCAAAATGTTGCCCTCTCTGTGAACTTTCCCTGACACTACTCTCTTTTTCACAGCCTTTAAACATTATCAATATAATAGACATAAAGTTTTTTGTCAATAGTACCATCTGTGATATAATTATGAAGATAGCGGAAAGGGATATTCCTCATAAAATTTGAATAAATGATTGAATTTAAAAGTGTAACAATACAAGACAAGCCATTAATAAACCGTTTTCTTCGTGAATACGGTTCATCTTCGTGTCAGCATTCCCTGTATCTTTTAACCGGACTTTCAATGAAATACGGCGACGAGTATGCAATTATCGAAGATGTTCTTTTTATTCACAGGAAAAACTTAGATACATCGGATAAAAGAGTCTATCTGGCTCCGCTCGGAAATATAGAAAAAGATTTCAAAAAGTATGTGGATATTCTTTTTGAAGATTCCAAAAGTTATAATGCGAAGCTTTCATTTTTTACGGTGACTGAAAATTTCAAAATCCTTCTTGGCGAAAATTATCCTGATGTTTTTGAATACGAGGAATCCAGAGATTACGATGAATATATTTATTCCGTAGAGAATCTCTCTGTTCTCCCGGGCCGCACCCTTGCTCCTAAAAGAAACAGGGTCCGCGCATTCTACTCTTCTTACGAAGGTCAGATAAGAATCGAAAATATCACAAACGACAATATTACAGATGTTTTTCTATTCCAGAAAGAATGGATTACACAAAGACTTTCCGAAGGATATGACGAAATGCTTGCCAGAGAAAATGAAGCCATCAAGTTTTATCTTTCAAATTACGACGAACTCGAATTCAAAGGAATCGTTGTATATATAAAAGGAACCGTAGTCGGTTATGCCGCGGGAGTTTCTCTAAACGATGAGTGTATGGACGAGGTTATAGAAAAAGGCAGAAAAGATATAGTCGGTATATACCAGCTTCTCTGCAATGAATTTGCCACTATCGTCTGCAAAGGCTATAAATATTTAAACCGCGAGGAAGACCTGGGCGTTGAAGGTTTAAGACGCGCAAAGACTTCATATGAACCGCTCTATATGTTAAAGAAATATATTGTCGAGGAAAAATAATGTTAGGTGGAATTTTAAAAAAAGAGACCTGCGCAGCCTGCAGATTCTGCTGTTCTTTTAGGAGAACTTCTCTTTGGGAAGCTCCTGTTTTTACTTATGAAAACATGCTTGTTTTAAAAGACGATCCTTTTTTTGACGGAAGCGACTTAACGGTTTACTTAGAAGATTACACCTATGCCAAATATGATTTAAGTGATAAATATAAAACCGACGATCCGAACGAAGAAGTTCCCTGCCCGTACCTTGGTGAAAAAGGCTGTACTTTATCCGAAAGGGAAAAGCCCTGGGACTGTAAAATCTGGCCGCTTCGGGTAATGAACAAAGACGGCGAAATCGTCGTTGCTCTCACGCCGACCTGCCCTTCGATTAACCGTCTCGATTTTGAAACCGTCAAAGAATTCGTTGATACGAATCTTAAAAAAGATATAATAGAATATGCGAACAATCATCCTTATTTAATAAAGGAATACCGTTCGGATTATCCGATTATATAAGCGAACTTATTATTCTTTGTAGGAGGAGAATTCATGTATAAGTTTAAAAAACTGTCAGCGCTTCTTTTAACAGCAGTACTGACACTCTCACTTTCGGGATGCCTGGGAAACACCCCCGAAACGAAAATCGATCTTTCAAATCCGGATCCGAAAACAAACACCACACAGAACGCAACCTTACCGGATAAAGATAATACCACCACTGAACCCGATACAGACGTTACTGTTCCCGACAGTCCTGAAGTTCAGGCGGAAGCCGTGGCGGTTCAGTCCGGCGAAGCAATTGTTTACAACGGTAATATTCTTTTCAGAGAATATCATCCTTACCAGATGTACTCTACCGGACTTTTCGGAAAATTTTCCAGAACCTCTCTTACATGGAGTTCAACAGGTAATCTTTGTTCCTTCGATCCTAAGAATCCCGATAAAGAACCTGCTGTTATCTGTGAAGATACCGGTTACGGAGATATGTATCTTGTAAACGGAGATACATTATATTCGCAGGCAGCCTGCGAGGGTGATGATTATTCAAGATTTTATGAGAAAGTATATAAACTCGACCTTAATACTCTTAAGTCTGAAGACATCTGTTCAGGTGAGATTTGCGGATTCTCTCCCGACGGAACTCATTTTACCGTTTATGATTACTCACTTGATCCTTATATGATGCATTATTGGGTTTATGATACATCCAATACAGGCAAGGAAACCGCTCATTTCGTATCAGGCCAGGATACAATTTATCTTGGAATGGATAATGAAAATATGTATCTGTTAAATGCCACAGATTCTTCCGAAGGATACTATGTAATTCAGGTCGGATTTGACGGCAGCGAATACTACCTGGCAGAATGCAACTTCGCTGATGTTCTCGGAGATGAAATGAGTTACTCCTATCCCGAATATTACGATACATTTGCAAGTACTTCCGACAGTATTTCATTTACCGCAGATTTTTATGAAGGAACAGGTCATTTCTACTTTGCGAGTATTGATGTTAATGTTTCGATTGCAAAAGACGAAGCACCTTCCACTACACCGATTTATAAAGCAACACTTACTGACTCCACAAAGGAAGATGATCCTAACGTAGGATTTCCTGCAGCGATTGACGGCTTCGAGAAATGGCCCGGATATGAATCAGGCCGCGGTTTTGCAAAAGTAATTCAGTATTATGAAACCTTTGATGAAGGAACATTCTTTGCATTAGCCGACAGCCACCGCTATCCTCAGGAAGACGTGGGCTGGAGAGAATGCTACATGTTTATTAACATGGAATACTGCTTTGTTCCCGCAGGTTCAAAAGAATATGTTGTTATAGACAAAATGTATGATTACCTTGGAGAAAGAGGAAATCTTTCCAAGTATGATTACGATGAAACAATGCCTACACTGTATGTTTACGCAGGTTTCTTTTATGATGAAAACAAAAAACTTGTAGGCGTATATTACGAGCCCATTGAAATTTCCGGACCCGAAGGACCTATCGAGGAAAGCATGTTCTTCTATATTGCAGACATCGCCGAAGATTTCTATTATGAATATCCCGACTGGAGCAAAAATATGGAAGACGATGATTTTATGATAGTAACAAATCTCGATGAGTTTACCAAAGAAGTATATTCCTGGACCGCAGATGATTATAATGGCAATAATCTTAAAGCAGCGGAATACGATTATGAAGGATATCTCGTATTCGCTCCAGGTGATTATTCATTCGAACAGTTCAACTCATTCATGTGCCATATCGGATTTGACTCCGAAGGAAATGTAAATTACATAAGACCTGTGATTATGGAATAATAATTATTTAGCTAAATGAAAAAACTGCAAGCCGAAAAGCTTGCAGTTTTTTTAGAGGAGATTAAAGGATATGGTTTAAAATGTATGGACATCAAAAATAATGGCATCCTTTCCGTTAAAACGAAGATCTTTAATCTGAAGTTTTGTTGAAAAATCTTTAACAAACGCGTTGGAACAATACCAGTCACTGCCCTGAACCAAAGACATATCTACTTCCGTCATTGATGGCACAGGAGATGTTTCCTGCCACCATCCGTCATAATCATTTAAGAGTCTTTGTGCTTCCGTTTCATCGATATATATGATTCCCCTGTATCCCTGGTCTTTACCGGAAATATCCATCCACAGAACCTTCTCGGCCATCCAATAACCCTCGTAGTCCGTAGAAGTAATTCCCTTTATGGAATCCATATAACGATTGGTGAAAATTCTATCCGTATGATGGTCCGTCACCTCCACCATCTGAGACTGACAGGCTGTAAAGCACATTATTACACTAATCAGAAATGCGAATATATATTTATTAACTCTTTTCATTTACAATTCTGCCTTTTTTCATCTAGTTATTATTTAAAGCCTTTGCTGCATTATACTTAGCAAAGTTAAATGTACGGAAATCTTTTGATAACCCGTAGTCTTTGTATCGGCGGTCAAATCTTTTCATGGTTTCTTCCATCTTTTCCATAGAATCAAGTCTGTCTCTGTGTGACATGATTACAGGAATCGCATCTTCCGAAAGATTTAAAACCACATACTGCTCGCCTGTATGATGGCTTAAGTTGTACTCAGCTATATATGTATCCGGACGGCTCATTGAAAATGCAATCCATGTTGCTGCGATTACAACCATTGAATATTTTACGAAGGGCATCTTTTCCTGATAGATAAGTATTACTGCGCCTGTGATTGCAAGAAGAATAACTGCAAGTGCCCAGAGTACATATACTCTTAAGAAGGTAAGCCCGTATGCACCGATGTAAAGGATCATTCTGTATGCACTTGAGAAAAGCATTATATATGTGCAGGAACAGATGAATGTAAGCATTAATTTAAGTACTTTGTTGTCTTTCGAAAACTTTCTGCAAATAAGCACAAGTATAAGGTTTATAAGGCAGACAAATACGAGCTGGAAAAATCCTTCATGTGCATAGTCTGCATATGTATATCCTTTAGGCAGCGTACCGAATCCAAGGAAAAGATATATAACCTGGATGCCTGAATACAGACCATAAAAGACAAGCAGTACCGCACTGATAGTTATCGAAATCACGGGGTTTGCATTACGTTTATCTGCAACCGGTGTCTCAAGCCAGCCCTGTCTTGCGCAGAGTCTTTTTATGAGCGCATATCCGGTAAAGAATATTAATATTGTAAGTACTACCATCCAGGTAAAATCTTTGTCGATCTTAAAAGAAAAGATTTTTCTGAAGGTTTCAAGGAATACAATATCCGATGTTAAAAGAAGCGGAAGTATTACGCAAAGAAGCGGAACGGATATTGCAAGACCGAGCAAAACGTAAAGGATTGTTGTGTTCTTTTTTCTAACTTTTTCTTCTTTTTCGCCCTTGTCCTTTGCTATGCGGACAATATCTAGTATCGGATCCAAAACAAATGCAATCGATGATACTATAACCGAACCGACAGCCAAGAAATATCTTGTTGCGTCCCAAGTCTTTTCATCATAGAGGTTGTACAGAAAGAGAACAAAGAACAGGCCGCACATGAATATTTTGTCAAACACAAGAAGCGGAATACTCGTCGTCATACAGACATTAATCGAAAGAAGTGTTATAAGTCCGATTAATACATAAGAGAATGTTTTTATCTTCTCTCCTATTGCTTTTAAGAACAGGCAGTAAACAACTATTGTTGCTATGGCAAAGAGCGGAAATGTTATTCCGTTTGTGTTTTTATAAAGACAGAATGTATAAAAGATTGCATATATTGCGCAGAGGATAATTCGCTTTATATATTCGTTTTTATTGTCTATTAAATCTTTAGCTTTCTGTAAAAATCCGTCATTAATTGCTTCGGATGTTTCGACTATTGTTTCTTTTATGGGGTCTGCTGCAACTTTTACCGCAGCTTCCTCATTGAAATTCTCAGTATAATTCTCGTTTTCCATAATTAGTCCTCCCTGACATATTCGAATAAATCACCGGGCTGGCATTCAAGGATTTCGCACATTTTTATGATAGTGTTAACCTTAATAGCCTTTGCCTTTCCGGTTTTTAAAATCGACATATTCGCCTGAGTTATTCCGACTTTGGCCGCAAGTTCTCCGACGCTCATCTTACGTTTTGCCAGCATTACATCGATGTTAAACACAAGACGTCCGTTAACTTCAACCTCTTCTATATTTTCAAGATCGTTTTTATTTCTTCCCATATCACACCACCATTAAATCGTAAGGTCGTTCTCTTCCTTCATTACAGACGCTTTATCCACCAGATGTGAAAGCGCTGCAGTAACTACCGAAAATGCCGTTCCGCAGAAACATATGATAAGAGCTATGCCCATCACAAAAGGATGTGACATATCTGCTATAAGAAAGATAAGGTTAATGACAAAGTAGTAAACAACATCTATAAGTGCCATGAATGATACCCATTTAAGATGTCTTGCATTTTCCTTAGAAAACGAATTATCTTTTCCGATGTTGCTTGAAACAAACCATCCTAAAATTAAAACCACGTAGCAGGGAATTGCGGATACCCAGATTGAGATTAACCAGGGAAAAGTGTTTTTCTCGGCGAACGAATTCTGTTCAACCAGATATCTTAAAAAATGAGGAATGATTCCTGCATAAATAATCAGTCCGCAAACCGCTGTACCGATAATAATGAATTTTAACCAAAATGCCAGTTCTTTCTGCTTCATAAAGCACCTCCGCGCCTTCTTTTAAGTTCTTACAAAATGAAATATACACTCATAAAAGATATTTGTCAATATATTTTTATCGAATTTCGATAAATTTATTTTATTTTGCGAAAAATGTATATTGAATCGCCACGCACATAAAGCAAAAAAACAGGTCAGTGCCCGGCTCCCGAAGGGTGCCCGGCTCTAACCTGCAGTTTCATTTCTTTTCTTTTATGAGATTAACTTAATTTCTTGTTCATTTTCGATACTTTTATGCGAATCGGTATATAAACAATCGCCCATATAAAAACAAATGCAGCCGCGAATATTACTGTGAATATCCAGATCTTATCCCATGAAATCCATCCGTTTAAAAGATAAAAGCCGAGATAATCAATATAAAGCACCGAGCCCTGGATAAGTGCGGCGAAGCCTTTGGGAAGCTCTTCTATCTGATGCACTATCGATACACCCGCCGCGATAAAAGCAAGGGCCGATGTGGATAAAACACCGATTAAAACTTCAGACGGCGTAAGGCTTTCAATCTTTCCTGCTCTCCAGAGAATATACCAGATAATAGCGAGAATTGCCGGGCCACCCCAGGCAAACATAAATCCTCTTTTTACAAATTCCCCTATATATTTTTTCATAAACCAAATCTCCTTTTTATGTCAGCAAAACATCTTCTCGAAATGCATTCAGTATAACCGCTTGCAAACTCCGCATCCACGGCACCCGATAAAAGTACTTTAAATCTCGCAATCTTTTTGCCGTTTGCAATGGCGGATTTATTTATCTTTATAAAGTCGTTTGGAAGCACGCTTTCAAGTTCATACAGACGCTTTTTTACAATATATCTTTTACCCGCCGTATCAAGCGCATATGTCTTTTCATCTTCAACGAAGAAGCATTCTATTTCTTCCAGAGTTAAAATCTTTATTTCGTCCTCAAGATAGCCCGTGATATGGTCAGGTGAATTCTCTCTTGTGACTATTTTTTCAATTTCATCAATCATGGAAGTGCGCTCGTGTACATTGGCCACGACTTCTTCATTACATTTCGGATCAATATTTAATCTGAAAATCATTTTGTTTCCTCTTTTTTATCTTTTTTAATTCCCAAAACCATCCATCTGTATACGGGAATTCTTGATATTATTTCGTATAAAAGATATGCAATTACAAAGGATGCAACCGCACTTAATATATATGCAAGCACAGGATGAAGTAAGCCGGGCTTAGCAAGATAAATTGCTACCACACATATTCCAAGATAATGGAATACGTAGAGTCCGAAGCTTCTTTTACTCATCCATTTTGTAAAGGCATTTTCGAAATCTCCGAACTTTGCCATTCCGCCAAGTATTGCCAGGCTCATAAAATACGCGAAGCCTGCAAATAAAGGTGTGCGGTTAACAGGTCTGTCTGCATAGTTTGCGCCAAAGTTAATGATGCAGAAAGCAATGCCAGAAGCAAGTGCAAGTCCCAAGAATAAAGGGAAGTATTTTTTCAATTTCTCTATTACTTCGTCATGTGAAAATACGAAGTAACCGAGGAAGAAAAGTATTCCATAAAATCCGAATCTGTATACGCAGATAATCGGTGTATTAAGAATAAGTCCTGCTGCCCATACAGGGATTAATAAAAGTATTATTACTATAAGATTTGTTTTACCGCAAAGTTTCCAGAGACGGTCTTTGTCAATAAGTCTGACTAACAAGAGTAACATTGAGAAAAGCCACAATATCTGAATATACCAGAGCACTCCTATACCGCTTAAAACCATTATAATATACGCGATGGGTGCAGGAACCGTCTGCATCAAGTTGACTGCATCGCTGTTTCTCGTATTAAGATAACCCTGAATAAACTGAAATGCGAAAAGACCGATTGTGCCGGGTACGAGAAGTTTGCGTGTTCTTGATCTCGCAAATTCTTTGCCGGTGTGTTTTTCAAGATAAAGTCTTGAGCAAATACCCGATACGATAAACAGTATCGGCATAATCCAGGGATAAACAGCGTACTGGAATACATCGTAATACTGCACATCAAGGTTTGTGATTTTACCTACAACGCCTTGAATGCCTTCCGCATTGTACATGTAAAACACATGGTAAAATAAAACCACAACAACCGTCATCCATCTTATATTGTCCAAATATTTCTTTCTCATTATGCTTTCCCTTAATCACTAATCATTCGTGATTTTCCTTTCTTGATTGCATAATACTATCGAAAAATCGTTTTGTCTTAAGATTTCGGTATTCGGTTATTTTTTAAAGGTAAACGGTATTTTTGTCGCCTCTTTTATTATATCGCTTATTTGTATGTGGTTAATATCATTTTTGTTTTACTCCGAAGGTGACACCCATCCATCAGGTAAATTAATCGGAACCCGTCTTCTGGGAATTCTCGCAACAATATATCCGGTGTAATTTCCGGGTGTCACATCAAAATCCATAGTTATACTATTCTCATCAACCCATACTTCACCGTAATCAGAACTATATTCACTATAATCGCATTTAATAAATTTAATCAGAAGAGCACATTTTTTATAATCAACTCCTTTTAAATCATCTAAAACAGACTTATCACATTGAATAGATGCGTTTTCAATCTTTTCAACAAACAAATTGAATTCATCTTCATTTTGTATTACATATCCAATATTCCCATAAGTATCATACAATTCTGTCGTGTCAGAAATATTATACCTTATTACAGAACTATATTTTTCATCGAATTGATACAAATCCGATAATTCGGGATTTTTCCATCCGTCATACTGTCCTTTCATAAACACCTTGGGAACAGCCGCAACATTACATGTTTCATAGATTTCCTGCGTTTTCGCATATCCACTACTCGGAAATTTACTGTCTGAGGATAACTCAAAACTCATTTTAGAATTTTTATCATCTATTACTAATGCTCCCAATACATACTTACATCCCGATCCATATGAAGTATAATCAATAACATAATTATAATCATCTATAGGATATTGATTTACCATCTCATTAAATTCTTCAGCAAATTGAGATGTGACGTAATATTCAAAGCCCATCCCAATTTCATATCTTTCATATGCTATTTCCAATTGTTCCTGATTTTCGATGAATATTTTTCTTGGTTCATAACGGCCGAATCCGGTTCCCATAGTTTTTAAAAAAATATCATTTGAAGTAAGAATAATCGCATCATCGCTATATTCTTTTCTATCCATCAGTAGTTTTACTCCGTTGATTTTATAAGTCTTAGTTATTCCATCACATTGATATATTAAAAAAAGCACAACCGGCAATACTACTCCTAAAGCAACTAAAAGAACAATAGAAATTATCAATGAAAGTTTATTTTTCTTAGACATTGGAAAAGCCCCACAAAACAAATAAAACATACATCATACGAATACAATTCTATTTTGATATAATAACCTTCTGTTAGCAACAGAAAAATAAAAAACTGTAAATCAAATTAATGATTTACAGTTTCCTTTTCTGCCGGCGACCGGAATCGAACCGGTACGGGAGGTTAGTCCCGCAGGATTTTAAGTCCTGTGCGTCTGCCAGTTCCGCCACGCCGGCATGTATTTTTATAAATAAATGGGGCCTACAGGGCTCGAACCTGTGACCCTCTGCTTGTAAGGCAGATGCTCTCCCAGCTGAGCTAAGACCCCATGTATCGGTATGTTTAATACTTAACGACCCAGATCGGACTCGAACCGACGACCTCCGCCGTGACAGGGCGGCGCTCTAACCAACTGAGCCACTAGGCCAGAATAATGGACCTTCGGGGACTCGAACCCAGGACCGACCGGTTATGAGCCGGTTGCTCTAACCAACTGAGCTAAAGGTCCGCACCCCTGACGGGTACACTCCCTAAAAAGGGAAAAAGCCGATGAACGGACTCGAACCGTTAACCTGCTGATTACAAATCAGCTGCTCTGCCAATTGAGCCACATCGGCATAAATGACTCCGACGAGAATCGAACTCGTGTTACCGCCGTGAAAGGGCGATGTCTTAACCGCTTGACCACGGAGCCGTATACTGTTTAGTTCGCTTCTATC
>JAFYHV010000025.1 GCA_017538995.1 Lachnospiraceae bacterium
GCAGCTTTGATGCCCGGAAGGAAGATGTAATCAAGGTTCTTGAAAGGAAGCTCGCCCTTTTCGATTAAGAAAGGAAGCATACCCCAGTTAATAAGGTTGGAGCGGTATCTCTTGGTAGCGTATTCGTTGGCGATGTTTGCCCAGCCGCCTAATACCTTCTGGCAGCTTGCAGCCTGTTCTCTGGCTGAACCGTCACCGGGCTTAACTGCGAAGATTGTGGAACCTACACCGAGATTTTCATGGCATACATCTGTAAATGTCTTTTTAACAACAGCCATTACTTCGCCTACTTCGGGAACAGCTTCACCTGCGCACTTGCCTGCTTCAAGAGCCTTCTGTGCAACCTGAACTGCTTTAGCACGTCCTACGTATTCGGGATCCTTTCTTGAGAGTGCGAACTCAGCAAGTCCTAAAGGATTTGAACGGTAGGATGATGTCTCACCTGAAGGAATAAGCTCGTCTGTTGTTGTAACAGGATCATGAATCTCTGATACTACTTTTAAGAGGAGGTTCTCAGGTAAAGCTGACATCTTGGGCCAATCTTTGATGTTGGGACCAAACTGGATTTCCTGGTCAGGATCAGCAACGCCCTTTGAATCAAATACGCGGTTATCGTAAATAGCTTTATCAAAGAAGTACTTGTATTCGCTGAAGTTACCGTCAAACTCTGTAGCGGGTGTAAGTACACCGTGGTTAGCAGCAGTAGCAGCAATTGAACGTGCATCCATAAGTGCAACGGATGAAATCTGACCGCTCTGAAGCTTGGAACCTTCTCTGTTGGGGAAGTTTCTGGTTGAGTGACGGATTGAGAATGCATTGTTGGCGGGTGTATCGCCTGCACCGAAGCAGGGACCGCAGAATGCAGTCTTAAGCACAGCGCCTGTCTGCATAATCTTAGCAGCACAGCCGTTTTTGATGATTTCCATATATACAGGCATTGAAGCGGGATAAACGCTTAACGTGAATGCGCCGTTTCCTATATATTTGCCGTCGAGGATATCTGCTGCAGCACAGATGTTTTCGAATCCGCCGCCTGCACAGCCTGCGATGATACCCTGTTCAACAACGAATTTGCCGTTCTTTACCTTATCCTTAAGTGAGTACTCAACTGCACCGTCAAGAGAAACTAAAGCCTTCTTTTCTACATCATCAAGGATGTCCATGAGGTTTTCGTTTAACTCATCGATAGTGTATGTGTTGCTCGGATGGAAAGGCATTGCAATCATGGGCTTAATAGTTGATAAATCAATCTTAATAATGCCGTCATAGAAAGCAACATCGTCAGGATTAAGCTCTGCGTAATCCTCAGGTCTTTGATGAATTTCAAAGAATTCCTTAACCTTGTCGTCTGTACGCCAGATTGAAGAAAGACATGTAGTCTCAGTGGTCATAACGTCGATACCAATTCTGAAATCGGGTGAAAGGTTCGAAACGCCGGGGCCCACAAATTCCATTACTTTATTCTTAACGTATCCGTTACCGAATACTGCACCGATAATTGCAAGTGCAACGTCCTGAGGACCAACGCCCTTAACGGGTGCGCCTTCAAGGTAAACGCCGACTACGCCGGGCATATTGATATCGTATGTCTGGTTTAAGAGCTGTTTTACGAGCTCGGGTCCGCCCTCGCCCATTGCCATGGTACCGAGTGCACCGTAACGTGTGTGGGAGTCAGATCCTAAAATCATTCTGCCGCAGCCTGCAAGCATTTCTCTTGCGAACTGATGGATAACAGCCTGATGAGGGGGAACATAAACTCCGCCGTATTTCTTGGCACATGTAAGACCAAACATGTGGTCGTCTTCATTGATGGTACCGCCTACAGCACAAAGTGAGTTGTGGCAGTTGGTAAGTACGTAAGGCATGGGGAATTTTTCAAGTCCCGATGCTCTTGCGGTCTGAATAATACCCACGAAAGTAATATCGTGGGATGTCAGTTTGTCAAATCTAATTTTAAGCTTATCCATATTGTCGGAAGTGTTGTGCTTCTTAAGTATTCCGTAAGCTATGGTTCCTTTTTTGGCTTCCTCTTTTGAGGTTTCTTTTCCTGTGAGGCTCTTAATCTCGCTTAAGGCTTCGGGCGACTCTTTTATGAGCTTTTCACCGTTAACGAGATATGCTCCGCTCTCGAACAACTCTATCATTTTATATGCTCCTTTAAAAAGTTATTTTTTTCCTGCGCGGCTTAATATAAGTATAAGGATGTAATAAATAGGAATAATAAGGAAGATTATCCAGCCGGGGCTCCAAAGATGCATACCAAAGCCGAGGATAAGATAAACGACAATACAAATACCGGGAAAGATTATAAGTGTAACTTTCTCAGCTTTTGTAAGGCCCTTTTGCTCTTCCTCTTCGCTGCCCGGAAGGTTTGCGTACGTACCGTTCTCCGCTATAAACTCGGTCGCTTCTTTGTCGTTATAAAGCATTTCGTCCATGGTAAGCCCGTAGACTTTGGACAGACCGATAAGATCCGATGCAGAGGGTACCGTACTTCCTTCTTCCCACTCTTTTATCAGACCTATTTCCTTTTCACATTTTTCAGCTAATTCCTGCAAAGAAAAACCTTTGCTTTCTCTAAGCTCTTTGAGTTTTTTTGAAACATCCATATAGTAATCCCTCACCATTAACTTTCTTATTTTTACACATTGCGTGCTTATTGTCAAATTTTGCAGTGTTTGCGGGACTTTTTGGGTACATTTTAAAGCACAAAAAAAGGAAGCACTGTTGAAGTGCTTCCTTTGAATTAACAATACCTGAATATTAGTTGGTAATAACAAGTTCTGTTTCCTTATCGAATACGTGGATCTTCTCAACGTCAAGAGCGAACTTAATTGTATCGCCGGGTCTTGCTGTTGTTCTGGGATCTACTCTTGCTGTCATAGGGAACATCTCGAGATCGAAGTATAAGAATACTTCTGCACCAAGTAATTCGTAAACCTTAATCTGTGATTCGAATACACTCATAGGTGATGTTTCTACATACATTTCGGAATCATAAACGTCTTCAGGACGAATACCAAATGTTACGCTTCTTCCGTCATAGCCGCCTTCAATAAGTTTTCTTGACTTAGCGGGAGGAAGAGGAATTGAGTGACCAGCTACGTTAAGGTAAGCTGTCTCGCCCTGTACTTCTACTACAGCATCAAGGAAGTTCATCTGAGGTGAACCCATGAAACCTGCAACGAAGAGGTTCTGAGGCTTGTCATAAAGGTTCTGAGGTGTATCAACCTGCTGGATAACACCGTCCTTCATAACGACGATTCTCGTACCAAGTGTCATAGCTTCTGTCTGGTCATGTGTAACGTAGATGATTGTGGTGCCAAGTCTCTGATGAAGCTTAGCGATCTCAATTCTCATCTGTACACGAAGTTTAGCATCGAGGTTGGAAAGAGGCTCGTCCATAAGGAATACCTTAGGGTTACGAACGATAGCACGTCCCATTGCAACACGCTGTCTCTGACCACCGGACAAAGCCTTGGGCTTACGATCAAGAAGGGGAGTAAGATCAAGGATCTTAGCTGCTTCCTTAACCATCTTGTCGATTTCGTCCTTGGGAACATGTCTTAACTTAAGACCGAAAGCCATGTTCTCCTGAACAGTCATATGAGGATACAGAGCGTAGTTCTGGAATACCATCGCGATATCTCTGTCCTTAGGTTCAACATCATTTACAAGTCTGTCACCGATTCTCAATTCACCAGAACTGATATCTTCAAGACCTGCGATCATACGAAGAGTTGTAGATTTACCACAACCTGAAGGTCCTACGAAAATTACGAATTCCTGATCAGCGATTTCAAGGTTGAAATCCTTTACAGCTTCAAATCCGTTAGGATAAACTTTGCAGATATTCTTTAAGGATAATCCTGCCATTTAAATTTTCCTCCTACATTATAATCTGTATTGTTATTTTTGGGTCTTTACCCGTATGTAGTTATTTTACGAGCAAAGCCTTTAAAATACCATACCACATTTACACAAACTTTTCGGTAATCCTTGTAAAATTTGTCCTTCAAAATCTGTTTGCGGGGTTAATTTGTATGTTTTTTAAACTCATATTTGTGCAAGCTTTACACCGCACAAAAAAACGCCCTTATTTTTTGAAATCAAGCCTCATCGGAGTGACTCTCATTCCTGAATCCACGTACTCTGAACGCGTGTCTTTAAAACCTACTGCATGATAGAATTTTACGCCGTAGGGAGAGGCGTTTACGGTGGCAAAAGTCTCGCCGTTTGCCTTCATGTAATCGGTCGCCGTGTTGATAAGATCCCTGCCTATTCCCATCCTCTGATGTTTGTCGTCGACAAAAAGGAGCGAAATGTGTCTTTTAGCCCTGACGGAAATCATGCCTACTATCTCGCCGTCAAGTTCGGCCACCCAGAGTTTGTATTCACCTATTAAAAACATTTTGTATATTCCGTTGTCGGATATAAAATTGGAAAACTCTTTTACACCCATGTCGGAATAGTCGGGCGCAACGAACTTTTTAAA
>JAFYHV010000144.1 GCA_017538995.1 Lachnospiraceae bacterium
ATATCAGTCCTCTTTTTCTGTAAATACTTTTCTGTAATAATCGTTCGTAATAATCAGTTTTGCGTAAGTCCATTTATTCTGAATCATGGACTGTACTTCTTTTATGTATTCATCTTCATCAATGTTAATACCGGGATTGGCCTTAAATTCTTTTGTGACAGAATCGTACTCGCCTGCAGCGGTTATAAAGCTGTATTTATTGCCGATGGGAACAATTACCAAAGGCATGGATGATGAAACTTCATCAGCCTCGTAATTGGTTGCAAAAATGTCCCGGCCGGAATAGAGTCTTGAATCATATTTTACGTTGAACAGATTATCAAGTGTCGGAACGATATCCACGGAATAGCAGGGCGTATCGACTATAACGGGCTCATCCATGGAAGCACAGTACAGAATCAGTGAGTTTTTATATCTTGAGATTGATCTGGTTGTATCGTCGATTCCGGATAATTCTTTATAATAATCCACAGTTCCTTCGGACATTGCATAAGGATAATGATCCGCGGTAAAGCAGATAACGGTGTCTTCAAGAATTCCTTCTTTTTCGAGTTCTTCGAGGATATATTTGCATGCATATTCAAATTCGAGATTGCAGGCCATATAAGCCTGAACTTCGGTAGACGCATCAGGATAAGCCGCTACGGCCGCATCTTTGTTTTTCTTTGACATATAATTGCCGCCCCAGTTGTAATTGCAGTGACCGCTGACCGTCATGTAATAAGTGTGAAAAGGAACTCCTGTTTCCTTGGATTCGGCAATTATCTCGGGAAGAGTGACTTCCATCATCTCAAGATCCGAAGCGGGCCAGAAATTCAGATTGACATTGAGACCGTTTCCTACACCTTTGTAATCGTATCCTAAGTTTGGATGAGTTTTGTCACGCTCATAAAAATCATACGTACTGTTGTGATATGCTTTGCAGGAATATCCCATATTTCCTAAAAGATTACCGAGAGAATAGGGCATATATTTATCTTCTGATACCGTAAAAGAATTACCGTCATTAATCCATTCAGGAATAACTCCGGTCATATTGGCGAATTCACCGCCTGTGGTGGATAAGGACCAATATGGCTGGTAAAAGTTATTAAATACAAATCCTTCGTTGGCAAGTTTATAAAGTGTAGGTGTAAAATCTTTATCTATCGCATACGGGCAGAAAGCTTCTACAGACATAAATATAAGATTTTTACCTTCAAAATATCCTGTATATTCATTCTGCATGGTAGGTTCCAAAGAACCGAAGTATTCATGCATCTTTTTGGTTGTCGGATTGTTTTCATTTTCAATGAGCGATGCAAAGTCTACATATGCATTGTAATCGTACACAACCGGTTCTTTTATGATTTCAACATCTTCAACAGTATCGGGTTCGTTCGTATTGTTTACATCGGTATTTTCATTGATATTTTGCTGATTGTCTGAAACAGTGTTTTCGATATTTGTGTTGTTTAAAGTGTCTGTGTTATCAGGAATCAGATTCTCATCCTCGGGAGTCCAGAGTACAAATTCATCGTCCTCGATAGGGGCCTCGGGCGTGCCAAATACCGCATAGGTAAGTTCCAGACCAAAGGTATTTATAATACCTGTATGAGGCACTAAATTAAAAGTTGTGAAGTCATATGTATAGAAATTGCTGAAATCAGAGTTTCTGCATACTAAATCAGTGGAAAGCTGAATAATCAGGAAAGGAATCAGAATAATCGGAATAAGCTTTGGAGTATATTTCTTTTTGGGAAGGATTTTTCCCATAAAGATGAAATATACGAGCAAGGGCAGGAAGAATAACGCTTCCTGTAAAGCATATTCACCAGCGACTTCCCATACCACGTCTGAAAAATCTCCCATAACCTGACCTGTAACGGAAATGGCATAGGTGATTCCGTAATACATCTTATAAAAATGAAGGCAGTCATGTTCAACGCAGAAAACAAGGTATAAAAAAATAAGAGTAATCGCCGAGAGAATACGTGAGAGTATTACGGGTCTTATAAGCGTAAAAACAAATGCTAAAAAAAGCCCTGCTGCAATAGAAAAAAGAACCGTTATGGCAAGGGACGAATACGTAATTACATTATAGTTGTCCAAAGCTTTCAGTAACAGTTCAAAATATATGATAGCGGAGGGATAAAAAACAATCGCCGGAGTATAAAATTTTAATATATTTTTATTCTTTTTCTTTTTAGCATCTTCCATAACGGATAATATTATACATCATCCGCGTAAGGCAGTAAATTCATTCTGTCGGTTTCTTCTTTTGCTGCATCTTCAACCTGTTCTTCATAGCCGGTTAAAGCGGCAAAAGGAGAGAACTGTGCGGCTCTGTCGTACATTGACATATGAGGTCTGGTTTTTGACTGATAATGAGGGTGATCTATGATATCGCTGTAATCGCTCATGCTTTATGACCTCCGATCTGTTCGTTTCTTTCCCTGGCAGTTGCTCCTTCAAGGAAGTTAGTGCCCTTAAGGATAGCGTTTTTGCCGTATTTTCTCTTGATTTCCAAAGAAGCAAGCTGAAGAGCCTTCTCTTTTTTAAGTTCTATTTCTTCGTTTTCCTTTTTCTCATAATCAACGAATAAGGAAAGCTGTTCTTCTTTGTGAGTTTCTTCAAAATTATATTCGGTGACGACATTTTCAGCGGCTATGCTGAGTCTCCTTATACAGAGCTCATGGTCAGTGATTTCTTCATACAGACTTAAGGCAGCCTCTGTTATAAGTCTTGAAGAAGAAGTGGTATGGCTTAAATTGCGGCTTCCGTGGGCGTACTTTGCAACGAGACGGCCGTAATAATCCATGCGTACTTCACCCTCGTATTTTTCCACGCTTTCGATATCCTTAAAATTCTCATAACCGATATTAAGAACAATCTGTTTGGTAAGAAGTCCCTTTGATACGAGATCAAGTGAGAGATTATCGGCCATTTCGCGAACTATAATGGCGCCTTCCTCGTGCGTGTAAGGTCTTTTTAAAACCTGTCCGGTACTGATGGAATTGCTCTCAGGTCTGTACTGCTTTATATAGTCAATAGTGCAGGGCTCCCAGCCCCATGCGTGGTCGATGATAAGCTCAGCATTTATACCGAATACCTTATAAAGTCTGTCTTCGTTGTATTCAGAATATCTGGCAAGTTCTCCCAAAGTATAAATGCCCATGCTCTCAAGACGTCTTGCGGTTCCGGGACCGAATCTCCAGAAATCGGTAATAGGCTTATGGTCCCAGAGAATTTCCCTGAATTTTCTCTCATCCAGTTCTGCAATTCTTACACCGTCTTTATCCGCAGGAATATGCTTTGCAACGATATCCATGGCGATTTTGCTAAGGAAGAGATTGGTTCCTATACCAACAGTTGCAGTGATATGTGTTTCTCTTAAAACATCGCCTATTATTTTTATTGCAAGTTCATGAGCTGTAAGATTGTATAATTTCAGATAATTCGTAACATCCATAAATACCTCGTCGCAGGAATAAACATGGATGTCTTCGGGAGAAATATAACGTAAATAAATCCTGTAAATGTCGGTACTGTATTTCATGTACAAAGACATTCTCGGAGGAGCGGCTATAAAATCTATTTTACATGCAGGATTGGCTGCAATTTCATCTGCATCAAAAGAAGAGGAAGTGAATTTTCTTCCTTTAACATGACTTAAACGTTCGGAATTTACATATTCAAGCTTTTGCAAAACCTCAAACAGTCTGGCTCTTCCGGGTATTCCGAAAGCTTTAAGAGAAGGCGATACGGCAAGACAGATAGTCTTTTCCGTTCTTGATGTATCAGCCACAACCAGATTGGTTTTTAAGGGATCAAGCTGTCTTTCCGCACATTCAACCGAAGCATAAAAGCTCTTTAAATCTATGGCTATGTAACTTCTTTCTTCCATAAGAACATTATCGAACAAATGTTTGCGTATGTCAAGAAACGTTTTTACGAAAAGTATGCGAAATTTACACTGAAATATGGTACAATAAATAGCGGATGTATCAGAAAATAATCATGTTTAAGGGGAATTAAAATGACTAAAAATCTGGTAAACAAATTATACGTTATTATCTTTATACTTATATTTTTTATAATGACCGGAATTATGGTGGTCGGACTTATTAATCAGAACAAAGATGAAAAGGTCCAGAGAAGCCGTTATGAACAGATGATAAAAGAAGGAAGCAAAACTGTTCTGACCGATGCAATTCTTGAAGAAGACCATACCCGGTATGTAGAAAAGTCAAAAGAATCTACTAAGACTTTCCTTACACTTCTTGCCTGTTTCGCGGCAGTTATCCTGGCATTTGTAGTAATGATGATATTTAATGTCATTTTAAAAGGAATGGAAGAAGGAGCATCTTCAACCGGTTTTCTTATAATGCTCGCTTCTTTTATCATTGCCATGTTTATGATAGTTTCGTTCCTCATAGTGGCAGTTAAATTCCTTGTTCCGAGATTTCAGAATTCGAATATTGAAGACGAGAAATACTATTTTACCGAAATCACCCTAAAAGATGCAGAAAAAAGAGAAGAAACCGAGACCGTTAAAAACGGAGATTCGTATTCAACCGAGACCAGAGTTTATTACTATCTCATAAAAGATAACGGTGAAGAAATAAGTACCAATAAACTTTTGTACGAAAGATTTGTCGGTGAAGGCGTTTACTATGCAGGAAGAACCGCGACCGGAAACATATTCTCGATATATCCGGATAAATATTTTGAACTGAGTGAGTAAAACAATAAATGATTAGGGGAGTTACAAATGGACATACTATTTTCAAAGGATTCAGCTAAAAAAACAGTAATTCTTTCCAAAGAAACAATTAAAGATCTTGCGATAAGCGACTTTGTAGAGGAAGCATGCGTTATCAAGGAAGACATTCCGGTAGTGGAGAAGGTTTTATCCGCTATGCCGCAGGATGCCAAAGACATGCGCTTCAGAGGCGAGATCCTAAAAGATTTATATGACAATAAGGAACTTTGCGATAAATTAAGCGAGTCAGTTCATGCAATTAACAGACTTAAAAACTATAGCGGAAGCTACAAGGTTTCGCGCCAGACGGAGGTTAATCTTTATACTCTTTTAGAAGATCTTCGCGAACTTTCGGTATATTCCAAAGTTACGGAAGAATTGTCTGCGATTTTACACGAGTTTGAAGTTAAATCCACAGGCCTTAACTGTCTGCGCGATGAACTTGATGAAACAATAAATTCGAAAGAGTTTGTGGAATTAAAAACCGATATCGAGCAGATGATAGAGGATTTATCAAGCGTAAAAGGCGCATTAATCGGTGTAAACTTTACTCCGGATCTTGATGTCGAAGAAGTCGCAGCCATTGATTTCGTGCCTTATAAACTTGTTTCAAAATACAGTCTGATAGAGAAATTAAATGCAATGCGCATGATAACTCCTACGGATTCTTCCACAAGGAATGCAAGAGTTCCCGATCCTTTGCTTGTTACGATTGCGCCTAAGATTCAGAAACATTTAAAGAAGCATTATTCGGATATAAAAAAGAAACTTGAAAATTATTCCGATTTTGATACACGTCCCATTACGGAAATGCATGAAGGACTTATTTTCTATCTGGTAATGGCCAAATACGGAAGATATCTTGCGAACAAAGGCTATGATATCTGTTTCCCCGAAATCAAAGAAGACGAAAGAATGTCTGCGTCAGGGCTTTACAATATAAGACTTGCGATTGAAGGCACAAAGGATATTGTTAAGAACGATTTTACATTCAGTAAGGATGAGAGAATTTTCATTTTAACCGGTCCTAACCGTGGCGGAAAAACCATTATCGAGCAGGCAATAGGCCTTGCATCTTTTATGGCTGCTCACGGACTCTTTGTTATGGCTTCGTCTTTTACGGGACTGCCTTTCGGAAATATTCTTACGCATTTCCCTATTGATGAAAATCTTACAATCAACTACGGACGTCTCGGTGAAGAAGCTGTCCGCATAAAAGAAATAGTCAAGAATTCAGACGATAACACACTGATTCTTTTTAACGAGACATTCTCGACCACATCAGCTTACGACGGAGTATATCTGTCAAAAGACCTTATTCGTGTACTTAAAGAGAAGGGCACTTTTGCGATTTTCAATACGCATCTTCATGAACTGGCCGCAGATATTTCCGAAATGAACAAATGGGACGGTGAAGGCGATATCATCAGTATCGTAATGGAAAGAAAGGATGATAAAAACACATTCCTTCTTAAGAGAGCTGAGCCCGATTCTTGTTCATATGCGCATACAATAGCTGAAAAGTACGGCATTACATATGAACAGATGACGGAGAAAAACAAAGAAGAATAGGCATATGAAAACTCATATTTCAGTAATTATTCCTGCACATAACGAAGAAAAATACATTAGACGCTGCATTCATTCGATTAAGAAAGCGGATGAACGTTTTAAGGGCAATACAGAGATTATCGTAGTCTGTAACCGATGCACTGACAGGACTGCCCAAATAGCAGAGGAGAACGGAGCAAGAGTTCTTTTTAACGAGGACAGATGTATTGCCAAGGTAAGAAACGCAGGAATTGATGCTGCCAAAGGAAAGATAATTGTTACAATTGATGCCGATAACAGAATGACTCCCGGTACATTGAATGAAATATACAGATTGCTTAGGAGTGGAAAGTATATAGGCGGAGGTGCACCGATAAGGTTTGAAAGATATTCATTCCCGTTATGGTGCAACGATATTTTATGCCGTGTTTCTTTTATGATAACAGGTCTTTACAGCGGTATTTTCTGGGCTAAGAAAGAAACCTTTGATGCAATAGGCGGATTCGTCGATAAAAAAGCTATGGAGGATGTTGCGACTGCCAAACTTTTAAAACAGTACGGTAAGAAAAAGGGTAAGAAATACACCATTCTTAAAAAGAATGTGCTGATTAATTCAACAAGAAAATACGATGATCTCGGCGACTGGCTATACTTTAAACTTTTAGTAGAGAACGCAGGCACTTTTATAAAGGCTGCGTTAGGAGATAAATCCGGTGTCGATAAATTACTCGACGAAATGTTTTATGAGTATAATGACAGACACTGATTTTGACGATAAGTAATAAGGAATGTATCCCGCGGGATATAAAAGGGATGGTTTTTCAGATGAAAAAATGTAAAGGAATTCTTATTTGTATTATGATCGGATTGCTTTTTGCAGGCTGTGGAAAGAAAGAAATGACGGTAGGAAGTACGGTTAAAACAACGGACATAAACGAGTTTTATTATACCGTGGATGAATCTACCAATCCGCCTCAGTTTTTCAGATATCGTTTTTATAAAGAAAATGAACAATGGATATTCCATTTTGAAAAGAGAGAAGCTGACCACTGGCCTTTAACGGAAGCGGACGTTACAGAATCATGTGATGTTAATCTTACCGATGCAGAAAGAGATGAGTTCTTTTCTTACATAACCAACGGACGAATTACAAGACGTAGCGATATGCCTTTAGACAGCAGCGGTCCTTATCTTTTTATTTACTGGACCGGTGATAAAGACGAGTATCAGGTCTTTGATTTTGAAGATTACGGAAAGCAGAAAGATTTCGAAGCTTTCTGCCGTTCTCTGATTAAGTAACAATTATTTTAAGGAGTCAGCATGAATTTTAAAGAAATAGTGAATGCATTTTATTCGCCCACTTGTGTTGTTTCCGTAAAAAAACAGGGAGAAGGATACGGAGAAATCCGTATAGTTGACGGAAACGCCAAATACATTGAAATGATAGATATGCGTATAAAGCAGGAACCTGAAAAGGTGGTCGGCGGAAATGAAGCCGTTTTTGTACCGAATTCTCTTTATACAAATTATTTCCCTCACAACAGAAGTTTCGAGGATATCTGCTTTAAGGCGGCGGTTAAGAAGACCGAAATGCATACCTATGCGCATTTAAACAATATCGATGTGTGGTTTGATATCTATGCAATGCCACTTGACTATGAAGACGGCGATATCTGTTACTGCACATACACAACCAAATTAAATACAAATGCGGATTCTATTTTAGATACCGTAAATGTTTCGCAGACTTCAAACGATGTTCTTAAAACATGTATTAATCTGCATAAAGCCGACAACCTGAAGGATGCAATGAAAAACGTCATTTCCGAAATACGTCAGATTTGCAATGCCGAAGGATGTACGCTTTTGCTGATGAACTATGATGAAGAAAGATATTCCATCATGGCAACGGATTATGTTCCCGGCAGCTCTATCAGAAGAGTTACCACATTTACCGACTTTTATGATATTGCAAATTCCTGGGAAAAGATGATAGGAGATGAGGGCGACTGCATTATCATAAAAGATGCAGACGACATGGAATATGTTAAGAATGTTAATAATCCATGGTATTTAACACTTGTTGAAGCAGGAGTTAAAAGTGTGGTACTTTTCCCGCTTCGTCAGGGCAACGAACTGCTCGGATTTATGTGGGCGGTAAACTTTGATACCGACAAGACAAAACGTATCAAGGAAACGCTTGAACTTGCAACATTCTTTATTGCTTCGCATATAGCAAGATATAAGGTCTTAAAGAAACTTAATCACATGAGTTATACGGATGCGTTAACGGGACTTCCGAACCGTTTTGCATGTGCGGATTATGTTTCGAATCTTATAAGTTTCAAAGATACTTTTGCGGTTGTATCGGTTGACCTTAACAATTTTAAGAGTATAAACGATACGCTCGGATTTGATGCGGGTAACAGCGTTCTTACAGAAATAACAAAACGCTGGAAAACTGTTACCGAAAATATCGATCCCGGTCTGAACATATACATAGCACGAATAAGCGGCGATGAATTTTATCTTGTTATAAGCGGTTATAACGGCGAAGAAGAGTTAAGAACCATTATCGACTGCTATTCTGAAGCTCTCGGAGAAAAAATGACTCTGGAAGGATACGACCTTTTTGTAACAGGCGGATTTGGGTATGCCGAGTATCCGAGGGATGCAGATAATGCAGACACACTTATTTCACATGCAAATGCAGCCATGTATCAGATTAAAAAGGCTAACAGCAGCGAGCATGTACTTAAATTCACTTCGGATCTTTTAAAAGACGAACAGCTCTTAGAGGTTGAAAGCACAATAAGAACTGCGCTTGAAAACGAAACGGTTTATTTCAATCTTCAGCCTCAGTATGATATGAATCATAAGCTTCGCGGTTTTGAAGTACTGGCGCGTATGAAAGACAGCGGAGGAAATAACGTAAGTCCCGGAGAATTTGTTCCCGTAGCGGAAAAAGTCGGACTTATCGATCTGGTTGACGGAATGGTGTTTAAGAAAGCCGGAAAGTTCTTCGGAGAGCTCATAAAAAAGACTGATCAGAATATTACGCTCAGCATCAATGCTTCGGTAAGGCATCTTATGAAGAGCGATTTCCTTGATGAGATTAAGAATATGATGGAAAGCTATGAAATACCTGCAGACAGGCTTGAAGTTGAAATAACTGAGTCCATTATGATTGATTCGGAAAAGGCATTGCAGCGTATAGAAGAGCTAAAAAATATGGGCCTGATGATAGCTATAGATGATTTCGGAACAGGTTATTCGTCGCTCAGTTATTTAAACAGATTCCCGGCGAATCTTTTAAAGATTGATAAAGCTTTTATCGATGAAATGAACAAGAGTGATTCATCAAGACAGTACGTATCGGAAATCATTTCCATCGGACATGTAATGGGATTTGAAGTTATCTCCGAAGGTGTCGAAGAAGATGAACAACTTGAGACATTAAAGGAAATCGGCTGTGATTATATTCAGGGGTACCTTTGGGGCAAGCCTTTATCAGAGGAAGATGCAAGAAAACTTGTTTTAAATGAGAATTAAATAAAGTATAATTAAAGCCACATAAACATGTGGCTTTTTTCGTGCATTTAACAGGAGGATGAGCTATGAAGAAAATTAAATATTTTTTGATTCCTGCCTGTCTTTTATGCGCGTTCGGATGCGGTAAGAATACACAAAGTGTTGACTGGGTTTATTTAACACCCGATAAGCCGCAGATTAAGACTGAAAAAGCCATAGATGATTCCGGAGAATATACAATAACTGAATACGACAGATTTGGTAATGAACTGAAATTAGAAATGTATGATAAATACGGAAAAATCAAATATCGTTCGGAAAGTGTATATGATGATAATCAGAATCTTATAAGCGAATACAGAGAAAGCAACGGGTATTCAACTTTAATAAAGAAAGTCTATGACAAAGACGGAAACCTCATAAAAGAATATGAGGGTGATGACGAAGACAGTCTTCACATTGAGGCCGAATACAATTATAAAAAAGGTTTATTGGATAACCGTATATACTATAACGATGACGGCAGTATCTGGGATATTAAGGAATACGAGTATGACGACGGTCTGCTGACTAAAGAAACTGTACTTAGCGAAACAGGCTATGTATACAGAACATATGAGTATGAATATGATGCTGCAGGCAACAAGATCAAAATGACCGATACTTTGTACGGACACGGAACAATAGAATATTACGATTCAGAAGGAAGAGTAATCAAAACTGAATTATTCAGCGAAGGAAATATAAAATCAAGTTATTATGAAAATAAATACGGAGATTACGGAATAACCGACGAGTATGCATACGATGCTGACGGCAATCTGAAAAGCCATGGCAAAACATATTATGACGAAAAAGGTCAGATGTCCAAAAAAGTCTCTGTTAATGAAAAGGGAAAAGAAACAGTTAATAATACATGGGAATATGATGCATACGGAAACATGATTTATCATTGGGGAGCCAGAGGATATGAAACAACCGCTAAATACAACGAGTACGGTTACCCAATCTGGAAGCACGAAGTTTGTAATGATCCATTAAGAGATGCAGGAACCTTTGATATAACCACCGAATTTGAATATGTATATTACTAGATTGTAAGAGGAGGATTATATGAGTGATTTAACTTGGTTCATTATCATCGGAGCTTTATTTATTTTGTTGGGCATTGTTTTTGTTGTGCTGGGCATTATGATTGGAAGCAGACAAAAAATGGGGCTGATTATCAGTTATCATTGCGACAAGGTCAGTGAAGAAAATAAAAAAGCGTACTGCAATATCTTTGGATTAGGAATGTTCTTTATCGGTATGGGATTTGCTGTTACAGGAATATTATCAGTTCTACTCCAATCTTTATTCGCTCTTATTCCAATGGCAGTAGGATTGGTTTTAGGAATAGCGTTTCTTTTAGGAGCGATAATTAAGTACAATCGTTAATGTTTATAGATTTTAGGAGGGTGCAAAATGAGAGTGCAATTTAAAAAAACAGATGGCGAGTTAACAATTATAGAGACTATTCAAATGATTCAAAATAACAATGGTTCTATAGGTTTTGTTTTGCCTTATTCGATCTATGGAGAAAGAAGAAAATATGATTTCTATCTCTCAACAACAGCAGCGGATGTAACTGAATTTAACCGTTGGTGTGATCATTTGCTGAGAACAGGATATTTAGATCTTTCACGAAGTGAAATTTTGTTTGTTGCGCGTGTTACTGAAGAAAAATAACAGGCAGACAGGAGATTTAAAACATTGAAAATAATTAAGAACAGTAATGAAGAAGAAAAGATAGGCAAATTTATTAATGAAGCTTTTTCTGATTACTCCAAATCGAATGATGTTGCATTGAACTATGAAGACTACTGGTATGTGGCAGAAGATGACTCGGGTGAGATTATCGGATCCATTACAGGGCATGCTTATTATAACGAAGTACATATCGGGGATCTGATAATTGATAAAAGATTCAGGGGTCAGGATATCGGAACAAAGCTTGTCAGAGAGGTTGAAGAAGATTACAAAAATAAGGGTTTCGAAAAAATCACTTTAACCACATTTGGCTTTCAGGCTCCGAAATTTTATGAAAAACTCGGATATTCTCTTGAATTTGTCAGAGAAGATAAAGATCCGAAATTATCAAAATACTTTTATTGCAAGTTTTTATAAAGTGAAAATTCTTTTAGAAAGATAAGTTAGGCAACGTAATGATTTATGAGATAGATGAAACATCAAAAACAGAGGCACTGTTTGACGGCTGGGAAGAAACCTTAATTTATTCTTGTCTTCAGAAGGTCATGGGCAAAATTTTTGTGACAGACACGGACGCACCTAAATCCGCTTTTGCTTTTGTTGGGTGTTTTGGATTTTTAGCGGGTGAACCGAATCGTGAACTGGTAAAAAACAAACCGGAGGGATTTGTAATTCTTGTTCCGCAAAATGAAGCCTGGGAAAAACTAATTGAAGAAGAATATCCTGATGCAAAGAAAGTTACAAGGTATGCTATCAAAAAGGATACACAGTTTGATGTTGATTCTTTGCAGAAAAATCTTCTAATGCTTCCTGAAGGGTATGAATTAAAAGAAATCGATTCCGAGATTTATGATATTTGCCTTAAAAACCCTGTTACTTATGATTTTGTTTCTTCATTTGGCAGCAAAGAAAGGTATTTAAAGGACGGCAGAGGAGTTGTAATCATAAAAGACGGAGAGATTGTTTCAGGGGCCTCTTCATATACGCGATACAAAGAAGGAATTGAGATTGAGGTTGATACTGTTGAATCAGAGCGAAAAAAGAATTTTGCGTTAATTGTCTGTTCGGCTCTTATTTTAAAATGTCTTAATGAAGGATTATATCCCAGCTGGGATGCTCAGAATGAAGGTTCTGTTCATCTGGCAGAGAAACTGGGATATGAGTTTGATCATACATATGCGGCTTATGAGGTTGCATCAGATAAGAGGACGCACTAAGATATAAAAACATCTTGGAATAATTTTCCAAGGTGTTTCTTTTTCGCAACTCGTAGCGGAATCGAAGGGGGTCCTGTGCTCTACAACCCAATAAAATAGGAGGTTTGAGACTTTCTCAAGTTCCTTGGACCACCCTTTGGACCATTTTTTTCTTGTGTCATTATTCTATGACATTTTTCTCGTAAAATATGTAAAAAAAGAGACATTTAAAATATAATATATTAAAATGATTGTTAAGAAAAAATTCAGTTGTTTAGGAATATCGCAATATTTCTAAATAGATTAACTTTCAGGATATCTTGCTAAAGGGATTATATGAGAACGATATATAAATCAGAAAAAGGAAAAGAAGAAATACTGAATTTATACGACAGTCAGCTTTCTAGGCTTACAGCACCATGGAAAGACATCTATGTGGATACTTCTTTTGGAAAGACGCATATTGTAGAAACAGGTAATGAGCTTGGAGAACCACTGCTGTTTTTTCATGGGGGGAATTCCACGTCAGCATACACGCTTTTAACGCTTGATTTTATTATGGAAGATTTTCATATCTATGCTGTGGACACGATTGGTCATCCCGGAAAGAGTGCAGAAATTTCACTATCTCCCAAGAATTATGATTACGGTAAATGGGCCGGTGAATTGATCAATAAGCTTGGCTATGAGTCCATGTGTCTCTTTGGCGGCTCGTTTGGCGCAGGAATAATAGCAAAAACAATGTGTGTTGTGCCGGACAAAATAAAAGGAGTCGTAATATATGTTCCTTCAGGAATCAAGAATGCACCGGCCGTGAATAGTTCCAAAATGATGATTCCAATGATCCTTTATTGGATCACAGGTAAGGATAAGTGGTTAAAAAAAGTGTTTTTGCCTTTAGCAATTACTGAAGAAAATATCACCGACGATATATTTGAAACAGCAAGGCTCAGCATTCTTTACTCGAAGGTTAAGACAGGTATGCCAAGTGATGTCGATGCTGAATTGATGAGAAAATGCACAGCACCTACTCTTGTGATGGCGGCTGAAAAAGATTGCTTATTTCCTGGGAAAGGTGTATTAGAGAGAGCGCAGAAAATAATTCCAAATTGCGAGACGTACCTGCTGAAAGGGCGCGGCCACATGAATTTTTTGACAAATGAAGAAAAGAAAATGATCGTTGATTTCCTATTAGGTTAAATTTCAGTAAAACTTTCCATGGAGAGAAAAAGAATGCAGTTTCATTCATATGGAGATAAAAAGAATAAGACGATACTGGCATTGCACGGAATGCTTTGCGACTGGCAGAAATTCCGGGAATTGCTTAAACCGTTGGAAGAAACATATTATGTCATATATCCCGCAATGACCGGATGCTATGACGGTTCAGAGAATTTTGTTTCTTTTGCAAAAGAAAGTGAGCAGATTGAGGCCTATGTTACGGAGAATCTTGGCGGCGAACTCTATGCCGTTTGGGGCGCTTCTCAGGGTGCAACCGTACTGACAGAGCTTCTTGCAAGAAACAGGATTAGTATAGAAAAAGCAATCCTCGACGGAGTATATCTGGCGCATCAGGGGAAAATATGTGCCAAGCTGGGGCTGAAGGCATTTCTGAAGATGCAGAAAAACGGCGGACAGATTTCAAAACGAATGCAGGTCGTGAGTAAACTTATGGGACTTGGCAAAGAAGATCTCGCTGAGTTTTCGTTAATGTACTGGGGAAGTAGCAAAGAGTGTATGCAGGCTAATCTTATCGAGAATTATACGTATCGCGTGAATGAAGATATCAGCAAGACCGAAACAAAAGTATATCTCTGGTGTGGCAGCAAGGAACCTTATGCCATGAAATCCCATGAGATTTTGAAAAAGTACTTAAAGAACTATGAAGAACATATTTGGCCGAATGTCGGTCATGGAGTCATGCTGTATTTTCATACGAATGAGTATGTTGATGCAGTAAGAGAAACATTGAAGGAATAACTTCCAGGAAAACAGACTATGGATCTCACGTGCTTATAAGGAACAGAGAAATGAATAAAGATTATCTTTCGGAAACAAAAACAATAAACTATGGCGATCCCGTAATACAGGAAAAGGTATCCGAACTTAAGGCGGATACGGTAACAGCGATAGATTATATAGTTAAAGCCTATGAATTTGTCAGGGATGAGATCCCGCATTCATGGGATATCAGATCAACCGTTGTCTCCCGTAAAGCAAGTGATGTGCTGGAGAACAGGACAGGTATCTGTTGGACCAAATCATGTCTTTTGGCCGCCTTGCTAAGAGCGAACGGAATACCCTCCGGGATCAGTTATCAACTGTTAACGAGAGCAGACGAAGATGACAGCGAAGGATATATTATTCATGCATTAAACACCGTGTATCTGGAAGAGCAGAAAAAATGGATAAGACTTGATGCCCGTGGGAACAAGGAAAACGTTCATGCGGAGTTTAGCATTGAAGAAGAGCATCTTGCCTTTCCTGTCAGAGCCCAGCTTGGAGAGGTTGATTATCATGATAATGATCCCGATCTTGATGAAAGACTTGTAAGTATATTGAACAATAGTAGCAATATATTAGAAATCACGACAGATTTTGCTATGAGGTGACGATCGCTGAATTGCAGGCAACATATATATGACGGTTTTTAAATCCCGGGAGTATAATATGACAAGACAGAGGTGATCCTTTGTCGATAAACTCTTGAAGTTAATTGACTAAGAATATTTCAGTTTTACTGAATAGTGATAACCTTTAATTCATGAGGATACAAATGATAAATCAGAGGTTACAAAAGTATATTGAGGATCATTCTTTTTGTTCAGAATACATTTTCAAGGATTGGGAGTCCTTTCTTGATATTGTTTATTCTGAAGGCGAACGTATTTCATCTATTCTATGGTGGGATTACTGTACAGAGTCTCAACACATTGAATCAGTAGGAGGCGGTGGATACAGAGATCCTGAGAATAATGATTATATATATGCTGAGACTCAATTATTTGAAGACGGATTAGAAACAAAAACGCTAGATGAAATAAAAGAATATATCAATCAGAAGAGGAAAACAGGTATTCAATATGGTGACCAATATAGAAGTCATAATTTAGTACCTTCTTTTTATCTGACTGATAGATAAGAAAATTTTGGTTTTGCGCACTACAGCAGAATAATTATTTTTTAATTAAAACGACTAAGGAAGAATGGCTGATTGCATATAAAGACGGTCAGTGGGGATTGATTTCTCTGCTGACCGTTATTATTTCGAAAAAGTTGTAATAAAACGGTTGACAAGTTGAAAACGAAGTGTTATCATCCACTTGTAACACAAAACATTACAAGATAACCAAGGAGGTTTCAATTATGAAGATTGCAGTTGTAGCAGCAAACGGTCGTGTAGCACAGAAGGTTGTTAAGGAAGCACAGGAGCGTGGATTTGATGTAACCGCATACGCTCGTGAAGATGAGAATAAGTCCAACGCAGCCACATACATTAAGAAAGATATTCTGGATCTGACAAAGGAAGATCTGGCAGGCTTTGACGCTGTTGTCGATGGCTTTGGAGCATGGGAAGAGGATAAGCTTGATGGTCACGTTAAGACTTCTCAGCATCTTTGTGATATCCTTTCCGGAACAGATACCCGTCTTTTGATCGTGGGCGGTGCGGGCAGCCTCTATGTTAATCCTGAGCACACCGCGGTTGTCAGCGATGGAGCTGATTTCCCTGCTATGTTCCTTCCTCTTGCAAAGGCTCAGGGAGAAGAACTGGCAAAGCTGCGTGAGAGAAATGATGTGAAGTGGACATTTATCAGTCCTGCAGGTGATTTCCAGGCAGATGGTGAGAGAAGCGGAAAGTACATTCTTGCCGGCGAAGAACTGACACTGAACAGCAGAGGTGAAAGCATCATCAGCTATGCGGATTATGCGATCGCAATGGTTGATGAGATCGAGAAGGGCGATCACATCCAGCAGAGAATCAGCGTAGTAAGAGAGTAATATAGAAAGCTTGTAACATCTGCGTTGACAAGACTCATGTAAACAGATATATTACAAGCAGGAGGATGAATCAATGCAGATTACAAGCAAGTTTACAATCGCGGTGCATGTTATCACTGCCATAGATTATTTCAAAGACCATGAGAAAGTAACGAGTAATTTTCTGGCCGGAAGCGTAGGTGCGAATCCGGTTATTGTTCGGAATGTCATGGGTAATTTGAAGGAAGCCGGTATCATTGATATCAGCCAGGGCAAGAGTGGAATTACCCTTGCGAAAAGGCTTGATGACATTACGTTCTATGACATATATAGGGCAGTAGACAGTGTGAGCGATGAAGGGCTTTTCCATTTTCACGAGAATCCAAACACAAATTGCCCGGTTGGAAGAAATATCCATAAAGCAGTGGATGAGAAGCTTCTGAAAGTACAGCAGGCCATGGAAGCCGAGATGAAACAGATTACGCTTTCAGATGTCGTTGAAGATACGCGAAAAGAAATTCTGAGCGAAACAGCATAACAGGCAGCTGAGAAAGATGTGAAGGTCTTCGGAGATTATTCTTCGGAGACCTTTTAAGAAGGAAGGCGGGAAGAATGGAAGCAGTGGATTATCTGGCTTATATTTCAAAGGTTATTCATACAACTGTCGTAGCTACCGTGGACGATGACGGACTGCCGATTACGGCTGCTATCGATATGATGGATAGCGATGAAAACGGACTGTACTTTCTCACGGCTAAAGGAAAGAACTTCTATGACCGTCTGATTAAAAGAGGATATCTAGCGCTGACGGCAATGAAGGGTGAAGATACTATGTCGAGTGTGGCGGTATCTGTCCGGGGCAAGGTCAGGGAGCTTGGGTATGAGAAGATACCGGAACTATTTGAGAAGAATCCGTACATGCGTGAAATCTATCCGACGGAAGAATCTATGCACGCCCTGACGGTATTCCAGATCTATGAAGGTACGGGTGAATACTTTGACCTGTCCAAGAAGCCGATTGAACGGGCAAGCTTTGTTTTTGGCGGTGAGAAAAAGAAAGAGCAAGGCTACTTCATAACGGATGCATGCATAGGCTGCGGATCATGCGTGACGGTATGTCCGCAAAACTGCATCATTCAGAATGAAGTGCCTTTTGTGATAAAGCAGGAGAACTGTCTGCATTGTGGGAACTGCATGACAGCATGTCCTACAGGAGCGGTGGAAAGAAGGGCGCACGATGTCCAGTGGACATCGGTTTTGCGCGGACCGGAACGAAGTGGAGACACAGTATGAATGCGATATTAACACAGGAGCAGAGATTGGATTTTCTTGTGGAAGAATTCAAGGCTGATTCTGATGAATATAAGAACCTTGAAACACCCAAAGATATGGAAGGAAAAAGGCGAATTTTACGCTCATTGATGAATGTCCGTTTGCCAAAGAAGATGCCGGATGATGTGGTGGCGGTACAAGATGAGTATCTGAAGGAAAGAGTCGCTGATAAGGGAATCGTAGAACTGGCAGATATACCGGCTATTTGTGACAGGATTTCCATATGGCAGGGAGATATCACAAGGCTCGCCGTGGATGCTATCGTTAATGCGGCGAATTCACAAATGCTCGGATGCTTTGTCCCGATGCATACCTGTATCGATAACTGCATCCATACCTTTGCAGGCATCCAGCTCAGGGAAGAATGCAACAGACAGATGAGTCAACTTAGGATCAAATATGGAAGGAATTTTGAGCAGCCTACGGCGGTTCCTATGCTGACGGATGCCTATAACCTTCCCGCAAAGAAGGTGATACATATCGTGGGTCC
>JAFYHV010000145.1 GCA_017538995.1 Lachnospiraceae bacterium
GGCAACATTTACTTCAAGAAGAATTTTAGCCGTCAGATTTCTTTTAAGAGCTTCTTTTCCGATTGCCTGAGCCAGGTGAACCGAATCTACCGAATGAATCATATATACCTTATCGATGATATATTTAATCTTATTGGTCTGAAGATGCCCGATCATGTGCCAGCGGATATCATCAGGCAGTGAATTCATCTTTTCGCTCAATTCCTGTACATAATTCTCGCCGAAATCCCTTATTCCTGTATCGTATAATTCCTGAATCATTTCAACAGGCTTGGTTTTACTTACTGCAATAAGCGTTACGTCTTCGGGATTTCTTTGGCCCTTACTTACAGATTCATCAATATTCTTTTGTACATCGTTAAGATTATCTGTTAAAAAACTCATTTTATTCGTATATATATTCGTTGTCTTTTACTTTGGAAGCATCGAGAGCTATGTAATCGTAAGGCTTAATCATTGTATACTGGGGATCGATGATTATATATTCCTCGTTCTCATAAAGCTTCTTAATATTTTTAAAATCAGCATAGCCCTGATTTATCTTATAAACTCCTAAAAGAGTCGCTGTACGGTTAATTGTATATGTTGTAACCTCATCGGCTCCATAAACAGTATTACCCAGTTTAACCACGCTTCCGTCGACATAGTAATCACCGCCGTCCGTACGATAAACATTAAGCTCTGTCGTTACATATGTCTTTGTACCGTCTTCAAGGTATTTATCAAGCTTAACGCAAACTGTATTTGTTGTATCGTTAAAATCAAACGCAACAGTATCGGGAATAAGAAGGAATTCTTTCTCCACTACAGAACTCTTCGGAACCTTATATCCCGAATTTTCATTCATAAATATTTCAAAATCAATAAATCTGTTGTTTAAATAATCTGCTACGGAAACATTGAATGTAACAACGCAGATCTTTTCAATTGAAGTATTTTTGCCCGGTGCAATTGCATCGATTATTTTTACTTTACCTTTTAAGGTCTCCTGGTTCTTTAAGAACTTGACTTTCATCTCTTTTCCGTCAAATTCCTTAGCCTTCTCCTCTTCTATCGGGAATACAAGCTGCCAGGTATTGGATGTAACAAGCTTATATGCAAAATCGCCCTCTTGTACAATTTCATTATTTGCGATCATATGACGAGTATATTCGCGATCTTTATCGAAATACGCAGAATTAATGTCTTCAAGCTTAACATCCTCATAATCGTCATAATAATAAACGACATAGCCCGTCTTGGCATTATCTGCTCCGTCGGCACAGTAATACTTGTTTACATTGGTACCGTTTAGGCTCATTGAAGAAATCTTGTTTAAGATATATAAATTGGACATCTTTAGACTGATACTGTCTAAATCATCTTTAAAATCATATACATCGACAAAATCTGCAGGTGAGTATTCCTTAGAGAATTTTACTATTTCGCTTTTAATCTCAACCAGGTCGTCCTGTGAAAGCGTACTTGCATCACCGGTCTGATTGGTCATCATTTCCTTTATCTTTCCGGAGCCGTCGATTGAATAAACAAGGTCGTTATGAGAAGCCTTTTCGCCTTCTTTTAAGTAGAAATTGTAATATCCCGAGCTCTTTGCATAATAAAGCTGTTCTTCACGCAAAATAAGTCCGGTATATGAATTCTGCTCGCTTAAAGCGCCTTCTTTTACCTGGTAAGTGGAAATGTTCTTTGAATTAACGTATTTGTATCCGTTATAGATGAGATAAGCGGCGATTAAAACAATGAAAGCATAAAAAATAATCCTGAAAGAAATAATGTTTCTTTTAGGAAAGAATAAAAGACCTTTTTTAGGTGAAGATTCCTCGTCATTTTTCTTGTTATTCTTAGTACTCTTCGCCTTGGAATCACTCTTTTGTGACTGATTCTCGGTCTTAATGCCTCTTCTTTTGTTGTTGCCTTCGTTGTTAAAATCGAATCTGCTCTGCATTGCTCTTTTCGTATATAAAGCCCCGGAAAAACCGAGGCTTTATTATAAACTTGAAATTATTATCTATTTTATAATGCTTCCATAACCTTATCTTTAAGAGATTCGGGAATATCCCCGTCAGTTGTGGAAATAGCTGCATAAATGTCTATTCCGAAATTTTTGCTCAGTTCATCGAGCTGTGTAATGATTGTTTCCAAATCCTCTATCGAAGTATGTGACAATGCTAAGAAATTGTCGAAATAAAGTTCCTGAATATCGTGATCGCCGGAAATGATTCCGAGAAGAAAACCTATAAACATATCGCCTGATGATATATTGTATTCCGAAGCATTGATAAGACGAATCTTATTGTTAAGTTCGTACATATGCTTGGTTGATGTATCAAGATATACGATGTTTCCTAAAATCTCCTTTACCTGAGAGTTTACTTTTTCGAGCAAAAATTTGGATTTGCCCTTTCCGTTCTTGCCTGTTATTAAATTGACCATTGTAACACACCTCCGATTGGAAATATTATAGTTTAGTGCATGTAAATATTATAGTTGATTTCAGTTCAAAAAACAAGACGATAGACTTAATTCGCACTCGAAATAAGAGCATCCATATCGGCATATAACGTATCGTAATCTTCGGACCTTAAAATGCACGCAATATAAGAATTTTCAGCCGAATCCTTAAAATAAAGAATAAGGCATTTACCTGCTGCGTCAGTGGTACCGGTTTTGCCTCCGATAACCGTATATCCGCCGGGAACTTCTCTGGATCCGTTAAGATATAAATTGGTCGAATTAAGTTCAATTGTCTTAATTGTTCCGTCAGCCTTGGTGTATGAGGTTGTATAACCGCTCTGGTTGACGATTTTTAAGAATTTTTCATTCTTTGTAAGCTCATTTAATATAAGATAAAGATCATATACGGTTGAAGCATGACCTTCTTCGGTAAGACCGTGAGGATTGACGAAATTTGTATGGGTTGCGCCCAGACTTTCAGCTTCTTCCTTCATTAATCTTAAAAACTCAACATATCCGCCGTCACAGTTAATAGCCAGAAGGTTTGCAACATCGTTTGCAGAGAATAAAAGAAGAATATTTAAAGCCTGCTCAACGGTTAACTTGTCTCCGGGCTCTAATCCTAATTTCTGTGCGCCTGATACGTTAACCTGGCACTCTTCGGTAAATGTAAGAGTTTCGTTTAAATCATAATGCTTTAAGACTACCAAAGCGGTTAAAAGTTTGGTAATACTTGCAGGAGTTAACTCTTCATACATATTCTGACCGTAAATAACGGATTTTGAGTTAATGTCAAAAAGACCTGCCGCATAAGACGAATTTAAAACTACAGGTTTATAGCCTCCTTCGTCAATGCACAAATCTTTTGCAAATGTATTCGATTCAAGATAAAGAGTATTCGCATTTGATACGGCAAGCGTGGGCGACGTTGAATTTCTTTCAAATGCATAAGGAATGTTGTCCTTTTTGCAGGCACACAAAAAAGACAACATAAAGACAGCAATTATAGATAAAGTATATTTATTTATACATTTCACGCCACTCTAAATCTCCTCTGTCAAGTGATTTGATAAGAAGTTCCGCGCTGGCTAAATTAGTGGCCAAAGGAATGTTGTGTACATCACAGAGATGTATAACATTGTTCAGATCAGGCTCATGTGACTTGGGTGTCAACGGATCTCTTAAGAAAATAACAAGGTCGATCTGATTGTGCTCAATCTGTGCGCCGATCTGCTGTTCGCCGCCGAGATGGCCTGCCAGAAACTTATGTACATTGAGGTTTGTAACCTCTTCGATAAGTCTTCCGGTGGTACCGGTAGCATACAGTTCATTTTTGCAAAGAATCCCCCGATATGCTATGCAAAAATTCTGCATCAGTTTCTTTTTTGCATCATGTGCAATGAGTGCAATGTTCATAGTTTTTACCCCATATATTTTGCTTAAAATTTTAGTCGTTATTGAATTTTCTCTGCTTCTGAAGGCGGACATTCATTACAAATCCCATACCTACATAAATAACAAGCAAAGAAGTAAGGCCGTAACTTACAAACGGAAGCGGAATACCCGTATTCGGGAAAAGTCCGGTAGTTACGCAGATATTTATCGTGCTTTGGAACCCAATGAAGGCTCCCATACCCCCGGCAATTATCCTGCCGGGTAAGTCCGCGGCTTTAAAGGCCACAATAAAGCATTCTATCGTAATCAGCATCAGGAGAATGATAATTGTCGCAGATCCGACAAAGCCAAGTTCCTCTCCTGCTATCGTAAAGATAAAGTCTGTCTGAGGTTCGGAAATAAAGTTACCTTTTTTAACCGAATTGACACCAGTATTGTTTAAGCCCTTACCGGTCAGCTGACCGGAACCTATCGCCATAATTGAATTTTGCTGCTGGAAAGCTTCCTCAAGCTCGTATTCATCGGGATGAAGCCATGCCAGAACTCTTAACTGCTGATACTGTTCTATCAGTCCGTCTTCGCCGTTTTTACCAACCAGTGCGGAATCAGGCTGAATCAGTAAGAGAAATACAATAATAAATGCCGGAATTCCGACCGCAGCCAATGCAATGAAGTATCGGTAATTTATTTCTCCCAGGAACAATATGCTTAAGAATATTAAAGCAAATACAATTGTTGTAGATAAGTCAGGCTCTTTAAATATAAGTGCCATGGGAGGCGCAGCCAGTACAACCATGATTAAAATCATGTACCACTGGTTGATTCGCTCCTTAAACTTCATTATAAACTGTGCAAAAAACAGAATCAACAAAATTTTTGCCGCTTCGGAGGGCTGGAACCTGATACCAAAAAGCGTAAACCATCTCTTTGCACCAAGTGCAGTATTACCTTTTATGAGCACCGCTACAAGGAGACCTATCATCAGAAAATAGTAAACAGGCCATATTTTAAGCCATATATGATAGTCAATAAATGACAGAATAATCATAATGGCAAGTCCGGCAACAAATCCCATCAGCTGTTTTCTGGTATTTTCAGGCTGAGCTGAATTTACAAGCAGAATTCCGATGATTGTTATAATGCAAAGATACAATATTAACTTAAAATCGTAGTCTTTTAACTTATAATTCTTAAACATATTAATCTCCGGCCTGGCCGTTATTTATGGGCGTGTTAGCTTCACCGTTTAACAGTTCATCCTGTTCGTATATACCGTAATAATAAGCATATACGTCTTTTGCAACCTGTGCTGCGTTGTTTGAATCATAACCGTTCATGATTCGAACAGTTACTGATATTTCAGGGTTTGCATAAGGTGCATATGATATAAACAAAGCGTGGCAGGCTTCGTTCCATGCTTCCTGTGCGGTACCTGTTTTACCCGCAACTTCAAGATCGTAATCAAAATATGCCTTATGTTCTACTACTTCTCTCATACCTCTCTGAAGAGTATTCCATACAGTCTGGTCAAGTGTAATGTAATTTCTGACAGAAGCGGAATTATCAACGGCAAGTTCGCCGTTTGAATCATAGATTTTATCAATCAGTGTATAGTTATAAACCGTACCTTTATTAGCAACTGCTGTTACATATCTTGAAAGTCCGACAGTTGTATAGGCATGAGTACCCTGACCAATCATAGAAGGAACCGGTAAGTCATCAGACACATTAGGCTCTGATTCCGCTATTTCAACACCTGATTTTTCGGAAAGTCCAAACATGTCGGCATAAGTATACATTCTTTGGATTCCAAGTTTCGGATTATAAACACCGTTGTCGTTGGCGAGTCTGTAACCAACCTCATAAAAGAAGCAGTTACAGGAATTAGCAATACCTCCTTCAACGTTAAGGTTTCCGTGCGCACCGGGTGAAATCCAGCATTTATGAACTACACCGGTTAATTTGTCGAAATAACCTTTACACTGAATGGTTGAACTTAAATCAATTACGCCTTCTTCAAGACCTGCAACAGATGAAACAAGCTTAAATGTGGAACCGGGAGCACTTCTGTACTGTGTTGCATAATTCCAAAGAGGTCTCGAATAATCGTTATTTAAAGCAGCAAGATAATAATTATCCGAATTGGCAAGCCTGTTATTATCGTAAGAAGGATATGAAACAAGTGCCAGAACATCGCCTGTATTTACATCTGTAACTACACATGAACCTGAACAGGGTTCCAATGCAAGCTGTGCGGGAGTAATCTTTAATTCTTTTATGAGGTCTGTCATAAATACATATGACGAGATTCTGCCCTGCTTAAGTGCGGCAACCTTATCTCCGGGAACATCGATTAAGTTCTGATCGTATAAAATGATGCAGAGCTGTCTTCCTGAAATATAATTTCCGGCAATCATGTATTTATAGATTTTCTTTGAGAATTCTTTGTTGTTTCGAAGCTTCTCAAGAGTGATATCAACAATCTTGTCGTAGATTTCCTGAGTATCCGAATATTTCGTACTCATATTAAGATTATTGACATTAATCCAGTTCATATTGATACAGTATGTCAGATAATCTTTAAGGGAAATAGTCTCATCGGTGGTCCAGGCGATATACATTTCATCTTCCTGGTTAATAAGATCCTTATCAAGAATCTTTACGTTGTCAGACATTAAATAGTTAACAATATAACTCTGATAAATCTGATATTCCTTAGGCAGATCCCTGTATGCCTTAGGCTTTTCTTCGTAAAGTTCGTTTCTGATCTCTACGAAAACATCATCCTGTCTTGCGACAAAAGCATTATATACTTCCTGTTCCGTTTCCGAAGCATAGGGCTTTGAAATATGATTTAAATCGATAACATTATTGTTGATAAGCTGAAAATATACATCATCAATCGGAATCTTAATATCCGCCTGTTTGGTATTTTCTGTCATTGTAAATTCTTTTATGTTATCGATTTTAGAAACAAGAATACCTGCGATTCTCTGCTCCAGCAGATTGTAAATCGCTATCTGTAAATCCCTGTCAACTGTCAGATAAATATCGTTACCGGTCTTCTCTTCTTTGGTCTTGGTGGAATCAAGCACTTTACCTAGAACGTCTACATATACTGTTTCCTTACCTTTAACACCCTTTAAATAAGCTTCCTGGGAATACTCGATACCTGTTTTACCAACATAATCGTTTAAGGTATAATCGCTGTTTTCATCCTGGGAATATAAATCATATTCTTCCTGTGAAATCATACCTGTATAGCCGATTATCTGAGAGAAATAGAAAGGATCGTTATATCTTCTGACGGAATTCTGGTTTACGGTTACACCGGGAAGCGTATTTTCATGCTCCAAAATACTTGCCACGGATTTTTCAGAAATATCCTTGGCTATGGTGGTACCCATGTATTTCTGATAACCGGTTAAGGAAAGAGCATAACGAACGGATACAATTCTTATAACCTCTTCCTTGGTATATCCGCCGCCTATTACGAATGATTCCTTATCATTGGGGTTTTCATAATAACCGACTGCATATTTCTTTCTGTCACAGAAATAATTAATTACGTCTTCAGGTGTGGAATTCTTTTCCTGATAAGTTAAATCCTGAGTTTTTGCATGACCGTAAATATCGGCTAAAAATCTTAAAAGCTGTGTTCCTTCAACGCTGAATGCATATTCATCGTTTTCATTCACATAGACTTTAAAATCCATGTTAAAATCATCGCCGTTTTTTTCTAATATCTTGTACACCTCGTAAATGGTGTTATTAAGCTGCATATTTTTGCTTTTACCGGATTCGATAACGTCTTCAAAGTTAACGTCATAGGAAAGAACATTGTATGCAAGCAGATATCCGTTACGGTCGTAAATATTTCCTCTGATACCGTCTATAGATTTTTCACGGATGATTTTAAGTTCATAGTTATTTACGAATTCTTCACCTTTTATGATCTGAAGATTAAAAATTCTGACAATAAGAACAACACCGATTGCAATAAATAAGCAAATCGGCAAAAGAAGACGCGATTTTAAAAAACTTTTTAATTCTTCTCTGAAACGTTCAAACATTTATGAACTCTCCGCGTTTTTCTTTTTAAATACATAAGCTTCGATTACCCAGAGCAAAGGATAAATGATAACGGCCACAAGAACCGTATAAACAACTTCGGGTAAAATAATGTTTAAAAAATAAAATCCAAAATCAAACCTGCTTCTTAATAAGAACAGGAAAAAATATGTGGCAAAGCAGCAAACCAGGTCACTGCTTATAATCATGATTGCAGGTATTTTAAGGTCTTTAAGATAAAAGAAGTTATGAAGCAAACCGTTTAAATAACCGATGAGCATAAAAAGGATGGTATAAAAACCGAATATGTCAAATGAACAGACATCCAGTAAAAGACCGCATGCAAAACCGACAAACATTCCTTCCCTGTCTCCCTGCATAAAGCCCGAACAGGATACCAAAATAATAAGAATGTTCGGAATAATGCTGGATATTTTTAACATGGGAAAGACTGTCGTCTGCAATACGAAAAAGATAAGTATTAAAGCTAAATCTATGAAGAATCTTTTCATTCTTTTCCTTATTCGAGTTCGGTCTTAAGCTTGGTAATCACCAGTACTTCACTGATATGCTCAAAGTTAACACTCGGGGTAATATAACCCGACACCGAAAGATGATTGGAATCTTTTTCCATGTAGGAAATGATACCAACCTGAATTCCCGGCAAATAAACATCGGAAATATTGCTTGTAACGATTTTATCTCCGACTTCTACACCTTTTGCGTTTTCGGAAAGCTGATTAAAAGTAATATATCCGTTTTCCATGGTTGAAAGGCTTCCTGAAACCATTAAATGGTCGTTAGTCGTTAAAACCATACATGAAACATTGCTTGTATCGTCTATAATACTTAAAACTCTGGACCAGTTTGCTCCGACTTCAGTAATTCTTCCGACTAATCCGCCGCCGGCCAATACGTTCATGCCGACTTTCATACCGTCATTTGAACCTTTGTCGATAATAAATGTTGAAAACCAGTTGCCTGTGGAACCTGAAATAACTCTGGCGCCTGTCTTGGGATAATCAGAATATGTTTCATCAAGCTGATAAAGGATTCTTAATGAGTTAAGTTCAATTTTATCCTGCATAAGGATATCGTTTTCCATGGTAAGCTCATTAACCTGTTTCATTAGCTTGTTGTTCTGATCAACCAGTTCATTCATCTGCTTGACCATTTCTTTTCTGGAATAAAGTTTTTCGCCGACAATACTGATACCCTTCTGAAGAGGAACAACCGTTACGGAAACAACTTCGTTTAAAGGTTTTAAAGGAATGTCAAAAACGAAAGTAAAAAGCATCAAAACAACACAGATTGCCGATAAAATCAGCAACCAGTATTTTGTAGGCAGTTTGTACTTTTCCTGAGGTTTTCTTACTAAAGGGCTCATTATACTTCAAAAGTTAAATTCTTATACTTCTTATTGTTTCTAATAATTTCTGCAAGACCGAAAATAACACTGTTTTCAGCATTATCTGATGTATTTACCTTAAGGCC
>JAFYHV010000026.1 GCA_017538995.1 Lachnospiraceae bacterium
ACTATCTGACCGCCCTTCATGGTCTTAAACACATTCGGAAGTGTTACAAACATAAGACTCGGACCTGCATTTAACGCTTCCGAGTTACCGCCGCTGAATGCAAATACCGCAGGAACAATAATCATACCTGCAAGAAATGCAACAGCAGTATCAAATATCTCTATCTGTCTTACAGAACCCTCGAGAGAGTCTTCTTTTCTCATATATGAACCGTATGTAACCATAATGCCCATAGCAAGCGACATTGAATAGAAAAGCTGTCCCATGGCCGCTATAAGCGTCTTTAAAAACATCGAAATAGTAAAGCCTTTGAAGTTTGGAAGAACATAGTATTTAAGTCCGTCCAGCGCGCCGGGAATCGTCATTGTATAAATGGCTATACCTATTATCAGTACAAGGAGAATCGGCATCAGAATCTTGCTTATAAGTTCAATACCCTTCTGCACTCCGAGAACAACTACAAGCGCGGTAATAAGCGCAAATAATACAAAGAATAACGTGGGCTGGAACCATGTGCCGATAAATCCGGTAAAGAAATCTCCTTCATCTGCGGCAGTTTTTCCAAATCCTGTAACAAAAACTGTCAGGTATTTAAGTACCCATCCGCCGATTACGCAGTAATAAGGAGTTATGATAAAAGGAACTAAAGCTGCTATTACTCCGAGGAACGAGAATCTTTTATCAGCTTCTTTATATGCTCCGATAACGGACTTTCCTGTTTTACGACCTAATGCGATTTCGGTAATCATCAGAGAGAAACCGAATGTCACTGCCAATATTATGTAAACTAAAAGAAATATTCCTCCTCCGTATTTTGCAGCCAGATAAGGGAATCTCCAGATATTTCCCAAACCTACCGCAGAACCTGCTGCCGCAAATATAAATCCAAGTTTACTTCCAAAGCCTTCTTTTTTGTTTTCCATTTTATATCTTTCCTGTCAAATAATATTTTATGTAAACCAATTAGAAATCTCTTATGAGCTTGTCAATTTCAATATCATCAAGTACATTGAGTTTTTTGTCTTTTATTTCATAGACCCTGTTGCAGATAGTCAAAACCGTAGGTCTGTGTGTCGTAACTATACAGGTTCTCGGATATTCATCCTTCATAATGTTTTTAAGCAGTCTTCTCTCGGTCTTAACATCGAGAGCACTGGTTGCTTCGTCTAAAAGAAGTATCGGAGATTTTCTAATAATTGCTCTTGCAATCGAAAGTCTCTGTGCCTGGCCTTCTGAGAATCCGCCGCCACGTTCTTTTATCTCGCTGTTAATTCCCTCGGGAAGCTTTTCGACAAATTCCCATGCACATGCTATCTTTAATGCATCAATTATTTCCTCATCAGTAGCATCGGGTTTTACGCTTCGCATATTGTAGGCAATGGTACCTGAAAACAAAGTATTTCCCTGAGGAACATATGAAAACATCTTTCTGGCAGAAGGATCAAGTTCCATATATTCGCTGCTTTCATTCTCTTCCATGCCGTTATAAATCGTAGCACTGCCTTCCTGTGTGAATATAAGCGATAAAAGAATTCGAAGCATTGTTGTCTTTCCTTCGCCCGAAGGACCGACAAGTGCAACTATCTCATGAGGATGTGCGTACATCGAAGCATTCTCAAAGACATTTACAACGCCTGATTTGTATTTATAGGTAACATCGGATATCTTAAGACTGATACCTTCGTTTTTGTATTTTTCCATGAATGCTTTTGCAGCATCTTCATTGGAATAATCTTCTCTCGGCATTTCTACAATATCCATCAGACGCCCTGCCGATGTAGTCAGACTTATGATTGAAGGAACTATTGAAGTAAGGTTATTCATGGCTCCGGTAAGTGAACCCGAAAGGCCTAAGAACATGGTCATGGTACCGTATGTAATGGCACCGCTCCATACTCTGTAAATTCCCCATCCGTACGAGGAATACGAAACCAGCATTCCGACTGTGGAAAACAGAACCGAAGTCCAGATTGACATTCTCTGAAATTCCAGTTTCATGGAAATATAATCTTTCTGAAGAGACTTCAGATTTTCCACATATAGTTTTATTAAGTCGAATGCTTTTATGGTCTGAATGTTTGAAAACGCTTCCTGGTTAAATCCCGACATCTTCGCGCTCATCATTGCGCTTCTCTCGTTATTTTTAACCATTCTTCTCATAAGTGTTCTCGAGAGAATAAAGCTCACGGGAAGTCCTAAAAACGCAAAGACCGCAAATGACGGATCGAAGTAAATAATCATGGCAAATGCCGAGATAAATCTGACAACATAAATCACGACATTCGGAAGGAAATTAAGTACTCCCGCAGAAATATTGCTTGCATCAGAACTCCATCTTACAAGCAAATCTCCCGTATGATAAGAAGTTAAGGATTCCCAGTCGGTAACCAGAATTTTCGAAAAGATATCTGCCTTTATTTCGGCATCAACCTTCATGCTGATATATGAAGAAATATAATTTGTTATCTGAGTGAAAACCAGAGAAACAACATTGTATACAACCATCATTACGAAATACTTGATGATTTCGCCTGTTTTATGACCTGTGATGATATCAACCATGTCTCTGGAAACAAGGCCGAGCAGTAATGAAACGCCTACGCCTACCATGCCCAAAACGGTATAAAAAAGCATATGCCAGAAATAATGTTTGGCATATCCGTATATCCATTTAGTCTGAGCCCACATGGACTTCAGTCTTCCGGCCTTTATTCTTTCAATGTAAAACTTAATCTTGGACATTGTATTACCCTGTTTTTTTACACAACAATTTATTATATCACAAAAATGTCCCTAGGTGCTCTTCTTTTAATTTAAAAGACCCTGCCAAAAGACAGGGTCCGTAAATGTATATTAGTAACTGAATAATTACTTTAAACCATCGTGCTGGCCGCATGTGTGATTGCAGAAAGTTGATGTAACGCTGATAAGCTCAAGTCCGGGATCTGAGTAAATCTTAAGATCTGTAAGACCTGCATTATCTGATGCGTTGTGATGGTATGAACCGTTGCCTACACCGAATGTAAGTGTAAGAACACTGGTTCCGCTGCCTTCAACCTTTTCACCCATACTGCTCATATAAGTAACGGGCTGGTTGAATACGATCTGTAAAGAACGTCCTGTACTGTGATGCTTGTCAGAAGCTTCATGTCTTCCGTCGATATGAACTACATAGTAGTCTCTTCCGACTGCAGGAGTCTGATTGATATAACCTGAGTAGGTATAGCAGTCACCGCTGCCGGCATAAACACCTTCAGCTAACTCTTCATTTGCAAGCACTACGGGTTTTTCGTAATTTTTCATTTTTTGAATTCCCTTCATTTTTTATAAATTTTTTATTTTTTTCTAACCATCGTGTCCATTATAATCCAATGATGGACAAACCGTCAATCATATTATTTCTAGTTCATACAATTTTATTACTTGTTCATCCTTTCAAATGGACTGTTTTGTGACAAAGATGAGTCAAGCGCATCATTAATTTCATTTACTGCTTTTTCGAAATCAACTTCTTTGCATGTATCGTTAATACATATCAGTTTTTTCTTTTTACCTTTTATGCAGGATATAAGTTTTCTGTTGTCGTTTCCGATTTCGAAATATGCAAAATTCTTGTGGAGATTGGAAGGAACAAAATTGCCCTTTTGCTTTTCCCACTCTCTGAAAAGATACTGCGAAACATCATCTTTTGATCTTATATGATTGTTTGCAGTGGCATACAAAACTTCACGTTCTTTTTCCCATACCTCTTCAAATGTACTCTTTAAAAAGGGTGAGGGTCCGTGTACGGTATAAAAGGAAGTATAAAGCGGAAATGCATTCTCTAGTATGTTGTAAACAAAATATTTTACGGGATATCCGACATGATAATATTTTGATCTGTTTCTCTTTATGCTTTCCTCTTTATCAAAATGCCTGGATATTACAATCGAATTATTCAAAAAGATATTCGACATAACGGGGTTGTTCGGATTTGCAACAACAGGCTGAAGTGCAAGCATATCCTTGGGTTTGTTTCCCACAAAGAAATCGCTCTCTTCCACATCTTTCAGTATCAGCATATCGTCATTAAAATAGATAAATCTGTCAGAAAGATCCGGTATTTTATGAAGATACATTTCTATGGCATTGCTGTTAAAAGTGGGAAGTGTTTCTGCAGGCATAAAATCCGCATGCTTAACAACATTCAGTTTTTCGCATTCGGTATTAAGCCAGTCGGGTAAATGACCTTCTGTCAGCAAATGGACTTTTCTGACCCAGGGTGCATAAAGATTAATGCCGCGAAGCAGATATTTAAGCGAACCCGAATCCCTGTAGCGTTCATCTCTTAAATCAGTGTCGGGCTTTTTTAAATACTCATTCTTACGCTTCTGCCAGTCTGAATCGCTTCCGTTTACCCATGTAATTACAATATCTATGGTTTTGTCGTTTACGTTCATATTTATCTCTCAAATATTTCTAGTTCCCTGGCCATCTTACTTCTTTCACCCGCATTCTTAAAAATTTCTGCGGCTGTTGTTTTTCTGACTTTTTTATTGTTTATCAGAAATCTCACAAGAGTTATAACCCATAGCACGGGTATAATAATAAAAACTTTTGAGGCTTTCGGAAAAGATAATTTCATCTGATGATGAAACTCCTTAAAATACCCCCAGAGCCCGTTTCCGCTTACCACCGCCATACGGTTGACATCGTTTCTTCCGAACTCTTCGGCTTTTAAAACATCCTCAAGAAAAGCATCACACTTTTCAATCTCACACAGTTCGTGAGGAACTTTATCTTTATCAATTCCGAGATAATAAACACAGACCGAAAGGATTACTTTTGAAAAGCCGGTAAGAAGGCAGTCATTTATGAGGTAAAGATATGTTTCTTTTTCTTTGTCATTTAAACCGTTTTCAAAAAGCGCCGCCATATCGCAGAGAAGCTTTATACCGAAGCCTGCTCTCATAAAATGCTGAAGTGCGTGAAGTAAAAGCGTAAAAGCAAATGCACCTCTCTGTAAAACAGGAAAATCACTGCCCCAGATATTTACGTTTCCCGCATAATCTTTTATGCTTTCTTCAAACAGGGCAATTCTTTCGTTTGCACGCTTGTCCGAAAAGGGCTCTGTAATCATTGTATGAAGCTCTATTTTGATTCCGTCTCTGCTTACGAGAACGGTCTGATGATTTTCTTTCTGGTCTTCTTCAAAGAATAAAAAGCCTGCGTTTTTCATTACTTCTACGGCTTCTTTTTCTTTGCTTTTTTCTAAAAGATACAGATCCACATCACCAGATTTGCGGTAAAGCATTTCAGGATATTCCCTTGCGGCTGCAATGCCTTTTAAAACTACCGTATCTATTCCGTTTTCTTTTAAAAGTCCGCAGACATATTTTGTAAGAAATATAAGTCTGTAGCTTTGAATAACGGTCTGTTTTGTGGTATAAGTCAGTTCTTTTAAATATGTTTCGTTTACTTTTTCTTTTAGGGCACTTTGCGTAAAAGCATCAAAAATAAAAGGTGCGACCACATGTCCCTTGGCTGTTTTTATGGTCTTTTCGATATCTTCCGAAGTGTAATCGTCAAAAGAAACTGAGTCTCTTTTTTCGGGATATAAAAACCATTTTATTGAATTGTACAATAATTCATCAGACGATCTTTTCATTCAAAACGTTCAGGAAATCATTCACATCTTTTAAAACTTCATCATATTCCGCTTCGTACTCTTCAGACAGAATTTTTGCAATCTCATCACTGCTCTTTCCGTCTTTTAAATACTTACATACATATGCGCCGAATTCATTTATTTCCAAAGGCTTTTCAAACACATCTCCGCGCTGGGAAACATTAACAAGGAAATGCGTTCCCGCAACATCATGTATTTCATAATTCTTGAGTTTATTATTCATAAAAAACCTCTTTGGTTACTGCACGGTAAATGACAAGTCAAAGTTGTTTCTCGGATTCTGCTTGAAATAATAGCATACAAAATCATCATCTTCGTAATATGTATGCAGTTCTCCGGGAAAAGCAGCGTTAAACTGCTGACACCAGTCATACAGTTTTGATTCTATAATCGTTCTTAAACCTACCAGCTTGTATGAATCGTAATTAAACATGAATCCGTAATCATTTTTAGCATATTCTTCTTTTATTTCGCCTGCAAGAATATAAGGCTCTCTGCTGACATTCGGAACTGCATCTTCAAGATACTCCGTATACTTTTCGAGAGCAAGCCATTTAGGACCTGTAGCGAAATGATACTGGTGATACTGAATCGGTTTCTTTTCAACAAAGATAAATACATATTCGGTCGGCAGGGAATATGGTTCACCGCTTTTTGCAACATCAAGGAAACTTACAATTTCCTCGTGATATCCGTACTGAATGATCTGATAGATTTCTTCTGTCGGAGATATGATTGTGAAATTGTTCTTATCCATATCCTCGGTAATCGATATTGCACATTTAACGGCGGAATCGTATCTTTCAAGCCAGCTGAAAAGATATCCGTGATAGTTGCCTGTAACCACAGTAAGTAGAGTCTCGGCAAATAATACTCCCGCAGCAGTCAAAGAGACCGCAAGCTTCGGAAGTTCTGCCAGAGGAAATGACATTAAAAGATCAAGAGGTATAAACAGTACTCCCAGTGCAAGAAGCTGTGTAATAGCGCAGAGACGTCCTGTTTCAAATATTTCGGGGAATCCGAGCGAATGGAAATTGTTTAACAAAATAAACATAATTCCGATAAGAACAATCGCCAGATATCCGTCATACCTGCCTGTATCAGTTTCGTCATCGTTTTTCTTCTTTATAATCGCGAATACCTTCATCGCAATCCAGACGGCTATGCCTATTAATTCAAAAACAAGAATTAAGGCAGCACGTCCCTTACCGAACATAAATACATATGTCTGGTTATATACATATGCAATTTTGCTTTGTTTTTTCTTTGCACGGTCCATGCTTTTTAAAGCATCGTCGCTGCTCTTTTTAAACGGTGCCAGAATACCTGCTGCAGTAGCAGTATTGGCGGTATCGTCTAATTTTATGAGCTCTGCCATCTTCTCTTCGATGATAAATTCTCTTTCATAGGACATCAGCGAATTCTTCATGTAATCAAGAGCCCATTTTAGTGAACCCTGGAATTTCTTGCCGCCTGCAAACGATATAATCATCGGCAAAGCAGCTATAAAAAGTCCCAGCGCAACCGCAATTGCGATTTTTGCAAAACTCTTGTCTTTTATGAATTTTGTTACAAAAGCAATCGCTATCATAAGGCATAAGAAAAATGCCATTATAGTAACGTAAAAATGTATTGATATACTTCCCGCAATGGAAAGCATAAAGATTAAAAGATTTTCATTGTAGATTTTCCTGAAAGACTTATGTTTGATATCTTTTAAGTATCTTACAAGGAATGCTCCGCATAAGAAAAACATCGGGAAACCGAATTCCTGCGGAACGGACCATGCAAGTCTGGACATACCAACAACCGGATATGCGCCTTTGACGTCAAGGATTAAGAACAAAGCCGTAACAAGAATGGGTGTATATCTCCACTTGAAAATTTCTTTAAAAAGAAGGTACGCGGAAACAATAATAATTGCTATGTTAATTCCTGCAAGGAATAAAAGAATCGAATAAATTCTTATGCCAAACAGCGCATATATTAAATATATTACGCCGTGGAAAGCTTCGGGATAAATACCTGAAGAATAAACTTCTCCGTTAACAAGACCGTATATCCATGAATTGTGAACATACATATCGAGGGCGCCGTAGGAATAACTCTGGAATGCATTCCATGAGAAATAAAGCATTGCATACATCACGGAAACTATGAGGACGATATATTCAAAAATATGTCCCTCGAAATTCTTCGCGATATTTTTGCCGGTAAACTTCGCTCTTCTAAGGAAAGACGCAAAGGTTTTTTTGATAAAAGTTTTTCTTCCCATGGTTCCGGAAGATACATTCTTTATCGCATCTATCTTTTTCTTACTTAAGGTTAAATTTCTGAATAAAAAGAATAAAAAGACGCCGTAGAATAAAACTCTTACCACCCATACATTCAGGACATGTGCAAGACCCAAGAATACTACTGCGGTATTAATTATGTTAACCATTACCACTACGCAGAATCCAAACTTGAAAGTCCTGCTTTTACTCTTAAGAAAGCCTCTGAATACTACCAGCGGCCATACAAAAAACACAAGGCCGAATGCTATGAGCACTTTGAAATATTCAATTATCCAGTATAACAATTCATTCATCAAGCTTACCTAATAATACTTTTCCTTCTTCGTTAAAATCAGACGCAAAATATACAGTCTCATTATTATCGCTTCTTTTTGCATACATGGTTATAAGACCTGTCTGCTTTTTAAAAGAAGCGCTTATCGTCTTTTTCTCACCGGAATTCAAACCGATTAATCCGGGCTTAATCGCGTGTGTCTCGGATTCGATTCCGTCGCTTATTTCAAGATAAACATCGCAGTTAAAATAAACCGGTGCAAAGCCTGTATTCTTTATAACCGCAGTCACGGTTATTATTCCGTTTCTGTCCTTTTTCGCTTTTACGCTCTCTATTACAAATCTGTAGCCTAAATGTGCATCCACATAATCATATACTGATTCGCCGTTAAATATTCCGTTACCCGTAAATCTCGTCTGTTTCCAGAGACTTAAAAGATCTTTGTCGTGTTCGGAATTTAAGTAAGTTACACCGGTATCCTTAAGAGCAGAAATCATAAAAGAAATATCCGGTTCTTTTACTTTATCCAGTACAACTTCTCCGCCGACGGGATATTTTAAGGAGATTGTATTTAAGAACTCTCTCTCCTCTTTTGCGTTCCACTCACATCTGTAACCGACATCGTTTTTTGATTCGTTGCCGAAAGTTCCGAGGTCTGTATCCGAACCGAACATACCGTCATCAAATATTCCGGTTCTTATATTTTCCATGCTGCCTGTTTTGGCATAGTCAAGATTCAACATTCTCCACTGAAGAGGTTTTCTGACCGAAAGGAAAATTTTACTGTCCGATTTTTTGTACACATCATAAAGTTCTGACAGCTTCTGATCCGTAATATATCTCGAGGAATGCATCTCTCCCCAGTTGCCTAAAAGTAATCCCTGGATTATAAAAACGCCTTCCGGATATTCGTTTACCGCTTCAATAAGTTCCTCTGCATGTTTTAAGACCGTTTTAAAGGAGGACGGCTCTTTTTCCATAGCCTTCCCCTGATGATCGTAAGCAAACCTTAAAATAACATCTTTGTTTTTTGAAACGAAAAACTTAAGAATATTTCTTAAATTCTCCCTGCATTTTTCATCTATGCCTGCATCTTTTACGGAACTAATATCCACTAAAGCCATAGCAAGCTTCTGCGATTTATCGTCTTCAGTTTCAAGAAATGAATAATCGGGAGTTTCGTTTATGTCAAAATAAAAAATCTTATAAAAGCCTCTTAACGGATTGACAAGTTTATTCTTTTTTTCAGAGTAGTCGAACGGATAAAAGTTGGTTTTATCCTTACGAAGCAAGTGAATCATTAATGTTTACTTTCTTGTCGGTCTTAAGGATTTTAATCCTCATCCACACTGCCAATATCGAATAGCACATTCTTATCACATATATAAGAGGTTTTAATCCCGAATGCATGCTTTTTCCTTTGGTTCTCGGATGCATTTTCGCGGGAATTTCTTTTACGTTGTATCCGAGCATTACCATCTGAAGAATCATGTTGGCATCGGGATAATCCGGATCAAAATGATCGAAGCCTGCATAGTAGCAGAATGTTCTTCTTGAAAGGCCCTGAAGCCCCGTAGTCGGATCGCTTATCTTCTTGCCGGATAATATTCTTATCATGGTTCTGAAAAGAGCATATCCGATATTTTTAATCAAAGTCGATTTGTATTTGGGCGAATCCTTTAAAAATCTTGACCCTAAAACAATATCGGGCTGAACGTTGTTTTCGTCAGCGGTCGTTAATGCTTTGTATATGTTTAAAACATTTTCCGGATCGTGCTGTCCGTCACCGTCCATCTGAATTACGAAACTGTAATCATATCTCTTGGCATATCTGTATCCTGCCTGAAGCCCGCTTCCGTATCCGAGATTGTAAATATTTCTGATAACCTTATGGCCCCTGCTTTTAACCACCTGACCGGTATCGTCCGTCGAGGCATCGTTTATGACAAGGATATCGCAAATATCCGAAATATCTTTTCTTTCAAGTTTTTCAAGTAAAGGTCCTATATTTTTACCCTCGTTATATGCCGGGATGACTATAAGAACCTTTTTCCTTTTATTCGCCATAATCAATACCTCTGAAAAGTGGCACAATTCTTACATTCAGATAAGTGAAAGCAGTTCCTCAATGCTTTCATTGCTTTCTGTAAACTTCTTTTCTGCATTCGCTCCGATAGTTTTACAAAGATTTTCGTCGTGTAAAAGAGTTTTAATCTTATCACTTAAATCTGCGGGATCAAGTTTGCATACAAGAGCATCTTCATTATCTTTTACGAGTTCGGCATTGCTGTTGCAATCCGATACTATTATGGGCTTACCCATTATCTGGGCTTCCCTTATTGCCATGCTCTTTCCTTCAAAACGTGTGGCATGAACATATATGTCGCACTGCTTTAAATACGGAAAAGGATTGTCTTTTACACCGAGCAGTATGAATTTATCTTTTAAATCGTATTTCTCAATCCGGCTTTTAAGTTTTTCTCTTAATTCGCCGTCTCCTAGTACGTACCACTTTACATTCTCTCCGCTTTCCGAAAGGATTTTCATGCTTTCAACGGAAACATCAATCGCTTTCTGGGTGGTAAGTCTTGCAATCGTAAGAATTCTTTTTCTATTGAATTCATCTTCGAATCCGCCGGCTTCTTCACCTTTTTTAAGTACGTATTCTTTGTCGATTATATTTTCAAAAATCTTTGTCTTATCTTCACACTCGGGATATTCGGAAATAAAGCTTTCTCTTACGTCTCCCGATACCGTAAATATTCTGTCAAAGCCTGTATAAACATCCTTGTCAACTTTCCTTGAGTATCCTGCCTCCACATAATTTACATGTATAAAAGCAGCTTTCTTATCAGCATTAACATACTTATTAACATAGTATGCGGATGCACCTTCAAGAAACGCTACGGCTAAATCATATTTTTCTTCAAACACAGGCGATGCGTCGGACAAAGTTTTCCAAAGCAGTTTATCGGGAAGTACCCTGCCTTTAAAAACCATCTTCACCCAGTTCGAAATTATATAAAAGATATTTTTAAAAACAGCCGCATTCTTAAAAAACATTCCGAATATGCGCTTTTTCATTTTCTTCTTTCCTTCGCGCGAAAGAACAGAAGAAGCATCAAAACTTTCGTTTAAAACGTGAACATGTTCGGGAACTTTTTCAATCAGTTCGCCCTGTCCCAGGATCACATACAAAGAAATGTCATATTCGTTTTTATCCAGTTTTTTAATCAGTTGGATTAACGCATTTTCGGCACCGCCGCGGCCTAATGTGTTAATTACGAACAGAATCTTTTTCATCTTCCTCTAAGGATTCCATTTTCTTTCTTAACTCTTCCACTTCCGTGTTTAAAAGAGAAACCTGAATTGCCAGCTCGTTGTTCTTTTTCATGGTATCGGTAATTCTGATACTGAAAAAGTACATCGCATAAGCCGCACAGACAAAAATAACTATTACAAGAGTAAGACCCTGAGGTGAAATATACTCTCTCCAGTGATCCGGTCTTATTACAATACCGAGAACAATAAAAACTATTGCTCCTATACCCCAGGGAATAACGACGGGCTCACTCATCTTTCTTCTGACAAGAGAAATAAACGATGTGACAAGCATCGATGTTCCAAACGCTATTAACAAAATCTGAATTATAAGACCGTCTCTCATCTGTACTTTCTCCGTTTGTTTATATAACTCGGACTTTCGTAAACAAGATTCTGAGGCTTTTTGCCTTCGCCCTTTTTCATAAGGTTGCCTTTACAGAATACATGAACATCAAGGTTCTTTTCCATGTATCTTAATCTGAAATATGCGGCAACAAAACCGATTACAGCTCCGAATACAAGACCGATTCCGTACCATATGGGAGTAAGGAATGTGGCAAACCATGCACCGATAACCGTGAATACACAGAAGCATAAAGCAACCAGCAAAGCTCCGTCATAATCGTTAAAGTAATAAAGGAAAATAATTTCCGCATACATTGCAAAGAGGATGAAATATCCTGCTGCCAGGCAGGGATAAATCTGCATTACCATTCCGCCGAAACCGAGTCTCGGAAGGAATATAATTGCCAGGAGGAATATTACAACCGAAATAATAAACTGAATTCTTACAAGGTTTAAAAGTTCCTCGGAGAGCTGATAAAACATTCTTCTCTTCGATTCCTCGATATCCATTTTTCTGCCGCCGATAACAGCCTCGGAGTATCTTTTATATCTCTCGTGGAAATACATTTCAACTCTCGAAATAAAGATAACCGTAGCGGAAATATTGGTAAACATCGCAAGACATGTAGCCATGTCGTAGCTCTGCATATTTACAAAGCATTTAACAACCACTATACGCATATCCGTGGTCCAGAAAACAAAGTTGTGAATGTAAAGACCGAGCGTATAAAGGAAATTGGTTAATACAAGCTGCCAGTATTTCTTAAAATACAAAAGCACTTCCTTGTATTTGCCGGAGTTTTCTCTGAAGTAACTTCTTACCTTTGCAAATTCAAGAATTGCGATAAGAAGGAATCCTGCATCGAGAGATACAAGCATTCCGAGAGTACACTCCATATTAAATACTTTTACGAGAAGGAGTGATAAAAGAACCGTAAAAATCATACCCCAGAGGAAGTAGAATGAAATCTTTTTATAATCCTTACAAATCGAAAGATAAAGCATTGTATAGAATACAAATACAAGTGCCATATATCCGATATAGCCTGCCAGTACATACTCAAGAGGCACTTTGCCGACAAAGTATTCCCTGATTACAAAGGGAATTCCTAAAAGAGACGAAAGCAGGGTATTCATTAAAAGTCCGACATGGAAACAGGGCATAATGTCTTCATAAGTTTCCCAGTAAATAACATCGGACATATATTTTGAAAGTACCGCGTTAAACGGCGACGCCGAAAGCAGCGCGAAAATAAATATATAAAGTACGGTGGATGCATAGAGTTCTCTCTGGGCATAACCTATCTGCGAAAAGCCGAGGAGATACTGCATTAACATTACAGCGCCGATTACAAGGAACATCGGAGCTATAGTGATAACCGTACTGTATCCGAATCCGACCACATTGGTTGTGATGGTATTCTTGTTATATATTTTGTTCAGCCTTACACCTATACCGGCCACTTTTATATCCGCCTTTCTTTAAAATACACTCTGATTATCGAAAAATGGATCGAGTGCGTTTCGTCTCATTCTCTTATATATGCTCTCATACTGTTCATGCATCATTTCTATTCTGTAACTGTCAAGAACTCTTCTGTAACCGTTCTCTCCAAGCTCCGCTCTCTTCTCGGGATTGAGAGCCAAGTTAATCATTGCATGAGCAATTTCTTCCACATTCATGATATGACAGAGAATACCTGCTTCTCCGTTTTCATCGTCTTCTTCACCGTAGATTAGTTCACGGCAGTTTCCGACATCGGTTGCTATAACGGGTTTCTTTGCCGCAAAACTCTCAAGTATTGTTAACGGCTGACCTTCGGAAATACTTGTAAGAATCGTAAAATCCATTTTGCCGAGATAATCGGTAACATCGACTTTGCCCGTAAAGAATACGTCGGGGATTTCCATTACATCCACGAGTTCAAAGCACTCTCTTGCATACTGAGGATCTTCATCCGTAGGTCCCATTATCCAGAGTCTTAAATTGTGCACTTCTTTTTTAGCAAAAGCAAATGCTCTTATCATTGTCTTTATTTCTTTTATGGGCGAAACTCTGACAACTGCGCCTATGTCTATTGTATTTTCCTCGGGAAGTTTACCGGGAAGATGTGCAAATCTGTCTACATCAATACCGTTGGGAGTAATCTCTGTTTTACCTGCCTTACAGCCGAGTTCAATCTGAAGTTCTCTCGCGTGAGAATAAAGGGATGTAACAACATCCGCTCTGTCGTAAGCCATTTGTGACATTTTCTTAAACTGCTCAATCCAGATATTTTTATAAATACCAGCAACCCAGCCTGCCTTAAGAAGTTCCTCTTCTCTTTCTCGTGTATAAATACCGTGTTCGGATATAAGAAGCGCCGAGCCGTAAAGGTATTTTGCCATACTTCCCAAAAGTCCCGCATAACCCGTAGCCACGCAGTGATAAACATCTGCCTTTGGAACCTTTGTTTTTAAAACAAGGAACAAAGGAAGATAAATTGAGCGCATTGTCCAGAGGAAATCGGAAAAGACTATCTGCGAGAAATTCTTTTCATAGTATTCCTGAACTATGTGTAGGAAGTCTGCGCCCATTAAAATATCGTCAATGGAAAACGGTGTTTTCTGGAAAAGATCAAACAGACCGTACCATTCGGGTTCGTAGTTAAAGATAACACTTCTTAATGCTCTGTACTGCTTGGGAGTAAGATGTGTTCTTCTTCCCTCCTTGGGTTTTGTGCCCCAGTCATTGTCATTAAGGTATGCTTCATAAACCTCCGAAACATTGTCCGGAAGCTTATACTGAAATTTCCCGCTCGTGGATCTGTCCGATATAATGGACAGCACTACGAATTCGTGCTCGGGAAATGACTTTATCATACTGTTAATCCAGCCTGAAACACCGCCTACCACGTAAGGGTAGCAGCCTTCGGCAACAATACAGATTCGCATTGAAACTCCTTATATAGGTTTACATAACTGTTATAATCTTACTTTATAAAAGACCGTCGTATTTAAATATCTCGTCGGAATCATCCAAATAAATCTTTGATTCAAAACCATACACATGAATAAGATATGCATCTTCTTCGATACATTCAACATGTGCATTGGTAGCTTCACTTATCTTTTCTCCGTGAGTTCTTAAAACAAAATATGATTCGTCAGTCTTTTCGGTTCTTACCGTAATCACATTGTCTTCACGTTCGTAAGTGTATTTAAGATTTAAAAACTCTCTTACTCTCGTATCACTTTCGGAAACGGCCGTATAATCAAATTCTCTGTTCTTAGCCCAGTATGTATTGATATTTGACGCCACATCCTTTGAGAAATACTGCCACTCGTCTTCAATCTCTTCGGGGAACAATACCTTGTGCATGTCTATCAGGGTTGTGGAATATCCGATGGAAGTGAGCATACATCTCTGCTTTAATTCATTTCTGTATGAATACTCATCCGCCACATTTGTAATTCCCTGGAAGGTTACGCTGTTGTTTAAATATGATAAAAGTTCAGCATTTTTATCCCTGGTACTTACCACGGTATGAATTCTGTGAAGATAACTCTCGTTGTTTTCTATGGCATTTGTTATTTCGTCATTTAACTTATAGGCATAAGAAGCGCTGTAATGATAATCACTGCCTTTTTCAAGGACGTTGGCATCATATTTCATCTTCTCTTTAAAGCCCTTAAAATCATCGATATCAAGACTTCTGCCCATCTCGCCGTCTATTTCTTTTAACTGCTGAAGATAGAACTCCATGAGTTTGTCCGAAGGCTCATTTATATTTTCTGTTTCATATCCTGTATTTAAGAAACATGTGAGCTTGATATTATATCTGGTTGAGATAGAAACATATTCGGGCCAGAAAATATCTCTTGATAAATTCTGGGAATCCATGCTGTATATTTCTTTTATCCTTGCATCGTTTTCACTTGATACAACGGGATAATCCGAAATAACCATATTCTGGGCATTTACTACGGGATAAAGCACATAATCGTTTGCGGAATAATCGATTGCACTTAAAAATCCAAGGCCTGTATCCTGATTGATAAAATCATTTGCCACCGCATAAATATATGTGCCTTCGTAATTGTTTCTCCAGATAATTCTCGGATAATCGTTTGCTACAACCGATGCATCCGACATCATTGCAACGGCATAGGTCTGTGTACCGTTACCGGTTATATACCAGGGAATGGTTTTCTCGAAATCATTGTACTTTTTCTCTGCTTCATTCTGAGGCATATAAGCAGCTTCACCGCCTAAAAGGAATCCTTCGAAAACCTGAATTCCTTCAAGATCCATGTATTTCTTTCGAATCTCCGTTATGCCTAACATACTCTGAAGTGTCGCATAATCTTTTATTTTCTTAACATCCGGAAGATTTAAGAAAACCATGGTTGTTTTGCTTGCGGCAAGTTCTTCAAGATAATCCGAATAATTACCGACATCCAGTGTTTTGGAATCAATTAAAACAAGATGTGCTTTGGCTGCGTTTTCCTTACTTAATTCCGTCGGATTCGAATAAACCTTTAAGAATCTTTTAGAATAGTTGCACCACTCTTCTACGGTTTTGTAAGCACTGCCTGTTTCTTTTCCTAAGAAAATAATCTGTTCGCAGTGTGTATTCGCCACGAATTTTTCTCTGGCAACCAGAATGTTTTCTTTTGCATATTCATTTGTATCGTACTGATTATTTCTGACTTTTATGACCTGCGTAAACTGAAACAAAAAGAATATTGTCAGCATCATCAGAATAATCGTAATCAGTGTTCTGCGCGATACCATTGATTATTCCTTTCGGAAAACTCTGATAAGTTCCAGGGTTTCCTTGTCTATAACTACAGAGGATGATTTTAATTCCTCAATTGTGTCAAAGAATTCTTCTCTTCTGCCCATGTTGAAAAGAAGTTTTAATTTGCATGTGTAAGCGGATAAAGTCTGCGGATGAAGCATCTTTATACGATCGCACCACTTTTCGCATCTGTCGAATTCGCCGATTTCAAGCAGGCGCATTGCAACATTTTCCATCTGCTCTTCATTGATTCGATCCTTTGCCCCCTCATAAAAGATATCCGTGACTTCATCAAGTTTTAAAACATACTCTTTCTGTTCCATATCAATGAAAACCTTCTGCTTTAAAACTTCATTCATGTATTCGATGAGAGCTTCGGCATAAATAAGCTTATTCTCTGAATCTTCCCTAATTTTTTTATACTGCTTTTCAACATTGATTCTGAAATCGTTTAATGCATCCTGCAGTACACTGGCCGCATAGTGCGCGGTCTCGGAATCGTTACTTGTAAGCGCAAAGTTAATTGATGATAAAAACTTCTGTGTATCACCGCTTACAACGCTCATCATAAGAGTACGAAGTTCTTTTTTATCTGTAATTTCAACAGCCTCTTCAAGAGAGATTAAGTTTCTTTCCTTCTCTTCTTCCGCACGCACATTGAACTTGACCTTGTCTTTAGAAAAGACAACGTCTTCGAGATCCACGGGCTCCGAGAAAAACAGTTTGTAAAAAAGCCATGAAAAGATAAAAAACAAAGGTCCGGCAACAGGTACAATTATCATTACGATAAGTCTTAACTCGAGACTGTGTTTTTTCTTCTTTTCACCCTTTGAATCCCTGTCATCTTTGTCAGAAAAAACAAATTTTGACAAAAGATAATAAACGAGAGAAACAACGGCGTTTATTAAAATTATGAGCAAAAAGATTATTAAATCTCTTCCGTTCGAAGACATTCGACGCCGTCCTCCACAAATTCACACTCAATTCCGTTATCTTCAATACGTCTGATGGCGTAGAAGGAATCGCTTTTCTGGGTATTTGACAACAGTACATAGAGACAGTCGTCATCGAGGATACCCATAATGTCCGACTCTCTTAAAAGTTTCTCAAGTCTCATTGAAACCTGAATATATTCAGACTGCGGAACAAGTATTCTTAAAAGAACACATTCTGCAAGTCCTTCTCTTTCCGCATTCATGTAGGCTCTCATAAGGTCTACAAAAGCATCCTTTGAAAGAATCTTTGTATCTTCCACATATCTCTTTTCAGCAAGTGCTTCAAGATATCTGCTCGAACGGATAATTGCGTTTTTAATAAGCGCACTGATAACAACGAGCTGGTTGGCCTGTCCGAGAGTCATGTTTTCCCACGGCATAGTCCATACCATAACGATAATCTGAATTCTGTCGTTATCATCAAATATGGCATTCGCCATCATGGGATATTTATCATCAAGTTTACGATTTATGTAAACCTCTTTGTTCTTAATTACATCATACATTTCTCCTAATTCGCCGTATCTTAACGAATTACCGAAGGTTCTCGCTTTGTCGCTTGTAGCGGAGAAAAGACGTGCGAACTGCGAATTGGATACAACGTAAATTGATACATCCTTGCTCTTTACAAGGTTTGATACCATTTCAGCCGCATAGAAAAGCACTTCTTCGGGACTGTACTGATCGAGTGTGGAAGTGATTTTATAAATCTTTCCTACGGAATCGTTCTGATTAACAATCTGGGTTTCAAGTGCATCTTTTACGCGCACGTTTGTGGTATTGATATCCTGAATATCATGAAGCTGAAGGGATAAGAAATCTCTCTCGTCGACATGCTCTTTTTTAAGTTTTTTAATCTGGTCGCGAAGATATCCGACTGCCATACCGACGATGAACAACTGCGCAATCCAAACATAAGTATTGGTATCAAGCAATACTTCAAATCCGCTTCTATCGTACATCTGTCTGAAGATATATCCGGCCACAGCTAAAACCGCTGAGAAAATTGCCTGCTGCTGACCGTATACGATCGCGAACAAAAGCACATATAAAAGATAGAAATCGAGGTTTGCAAAATACTGCGAACCCGTCGCTCTGTTGTTAAGCATAAAGAAGGGAATAAATGCAACCAGATTTTCCATAAAAGGAATAATTGCATGAATGACCCAGCCGGCCTTGTCCAAGAATCTCTTGTAGAAAGGCGGCTTTTTATCAAGATCGTTTAAGAATATATATCTGTTCTTCTGCATGAACGTGGTAATCTTTAATATTACTTTGTCCAGATTGCAGATTGTATTGTTTCCGAATTCACTCTCAAAGAGTTTGCTCGAAAGGACACATCTTTTAGGAGCGGAACTTCTGTTTAAAATCGCAATCGGTGAATCCATATGTCTTGCAACAATATCCGCAAGACTCTTTTCATCGATCTCTTTTGCGGACGAAACATTGTAAAGAGTGTATTTATGATTTCTTGCTCTTACGACATTGTAAATAAACTGAACCGCATCGGACTCATAAAGAAGGGAAAAACTGTTTTCGGGATTGATTGTAATGGTATTCTGCTCTAAAGCTTCAAGACACATTTTTGCAACTATGTCTCTGGCTTCGCTTCTCTTTTTGGGGAATGTAAAAAGATGGTCCATACGAAGAGTAACAACATCCATATTTTTGTATGTCTTGTAACTCTCGCACATCTCTTCTGCCTGTGCCAAAACCATACCGCGGACATTATCGGATTTCTTTTCGTCGTACTCGGTTAAATCATTATCCGAACCCAAACCGAATACTTCTTCACTCGAGAGATAAATAAATCTTCCGGAATCGTTAACCGACTGACTCATCAGAATATTCATAAGACCTGACGAATACTGAACGGCTTCGGCTTCCTCGTTTTCCCATTTGTAATTGGTATCAAAAGCACCCAGATAAATGGTAACGTCAGCTTTTACACTCTCAAATATTTCCTTTAAACAGGAAGCATCGTACGGAAAATTGTACTTTTCGAAAACCCTCTGATAAGGAGCGTTTGAATAACGGTCACCCGTGATAAGATATACTCTGTGGCCTTCTTTTTTAAACTTAACAATTAAGTTGTTAATCAGGCTGCCACAACCGCCTATGAGCAAAATATTCATTGTAATTCAAAATATCCTTTTTTTATCCCTAAAAATGTCCCCGAAATGTCTAAAAAAGCCCATTTTTTCCACAATAAAACCCATTATACTTACCTTTCAATATTTATTCAATCCTAAAACATCAAATTACATTATTTTTATATAATATAAAAAATACTGTATATAATTCTTGTTCAGAAATACAAAATATGGTATTTTATAATCATGAAAACAACTAAAAGTAGGAAGAGGAATTCTGTTTTTTCCCGAATCGGTCGAGTAGTCGGTCGGTTCTTTATTTGGTTTGGCGTAACTCTTCTCATTTTGGTATGTGGTCTTTACATTTTCTTTTACTTTGTAAACAAAGGTCCTTCACAGAGAGTTAGAGATCTTTTTGTTGCTTCTGCCAAGGAATCGAGTGTCGGCGGTGTGCTTGCAGACATCTATTTATCCCAGGAAGAAATTGATGAAATATTATCCAAAAACAATACATCCGAATTTACCGAAATAACCGATATCGCTATGGTTAAAACTACGGCCTCCGCTTCACCCGAGACCGGAATCGAAAGTGATGTCATAGAACCTGTAACCGATCCTTCGCTGGATCCGGACGGTGACGGTATTGATGTCTTTGATGTTCACGGTGATACTTACAAGGGCAAGATGATGGTTGTTTATGACCCTTCCCGTGTAAAAGTAGCAACACTCGATTATTATGATTACGATGCGCCCGGACTTACTCTTCCGAAGCTCGTAGAAAAATACGACTGCGTGGCAGGAGTAAACGGCGGTAAATATGATGATGAAATCGGCCTGGGTTCCGGCGGTATGCCTGAAGGAGTTGTATTCTCCGAAGGCGTGCTTCGTTTCGGAGATCCCGATACATCTTACGACGTATACGGTTTCACAAAGGACAACGTGCTTGTGGTCGGCAGAATGACCGCAGGATATGCACAGTCAATCGGAATTAGAGATGCGGTATCTTTCGGTCCCGCTTTAATTGTAAACGGAAAATCGGCCAAGTATTCAGGTTCGGGAAGCGGTCTTAATCCCAGAACCGCTATCGGCCAGAGAGAAAACGGAGATGTGCTTCTTCTGGTTATCGAAGGAAGACAGCCTTCGTCTCTGGGTGCTACAATGGGCGATCTTATAACGGTTATGGAAGAATTCGGAGCTGTTAATGCTGCCAACCTTGACGGCGGTATGTCTTCTTCCATGGTATATAACAACGAAGAAATAGTCTCAAGCTGTACTCTCGGTAACAGAGCCATGCCTACGGCTTTTGTCGTGGAAAAGAGGTAAATATGAACCGGGACATGTTTAACGAGAAAAAGAAATTAAGCAATATGGATACGCCTGATGCTTCCTGGGCAGAGGACGTTTCATTTAAGTCGCTCGAAAAAAAGATAAAAGACAGTAAAAAGGCCAGCGAAAAGGCTTTCTTATCTCTTGACGGAAAAGAAGAAAAAGAAATCAGAAAACGCAGAGAGAAAAAGCAGGCAGAAAAAAGAGAAGCCGCCAGAGAAGCTGTTAAAGAGGCAGAAGCTCCCGTTAAGGCAAAGAAATCCAAAAAAGGATTTATCATTTTTATCGCCGTATGGGCCGCAGTTCTTTTAACAGTAATCGGTGTTTTACTGTACAGATTCTATTTCTTCCTCGGAGATTACGAGAAAGTTTATCAGGCTTCACTCCCCTACCATGTAATGGATGATTTCTTTGAGATGTTTGATCCGCTTGATTATGATTCAATTTATGCGGCAGTTTCGGACAAACCTGAGATAAATGAATTTGAGACGGGTAAAAATGTTGAGAATTATTATTCAAAGCTTCTCGAAGGAAAAGAAATTGCCTATGTTGAAGCGACAGAATCCACCGATAAAAACCCTGTATATCATATTACTGCCGATAACTATATCGTAGGCCAGGTTAATTTAATACAGACTGATGAAAAGCGTAAATATGATCTGCCGGTTTACCGTGTGGAAAGTTTTGATATGTATTCCGATGCTGAGTTTTCCGTTAATATCCAGGCTTACACCGACTGTGAGGTATATGTAAACGATAAAAAAGTATCACCTGAATATGTCACCAGACTTGATTTAAACAAGGAAAAGCACTTCGAAGGTTTCACCGAACTTCCTCTTAAAAAATATTATCAGATAAGCGGATTCTTTGAGAAACCTTCTGTAAAGGTCGTAAACGGATACGGACAGGAAATAATACCCGAAATAAACAATAATACCGGTGTATATGAGACTCCGATTTCTGCTCCCAAAGAAGTCGAGGAAGAAATGAAGGCATTTGCCACAGAGGCCGTACATACATATGCACAGGTCGTATGCCGTGAAATAAACGACTCTGCCTTGGATAAGATATTCACCAAAAACAATATGATTGTGAGCGAAATCAAGTCAAACAGCGGCAATCTTAAATACTTCCCCAATCACACCACGGAAAGCGTCGAGGATAAGATTATTGAATTTATTCCTTACTCAAATGATGCATTTTACTGTGAGATCGAACATACCCAGCATATGTTAATCTACGGTGTTCGTCCTCGTGATGTGGTTACAGACGCACGTTTCTATTACTACAAGGAAAACGGCGAATGGAAGGTCTGCGCAATGGTATTTTAAGAGCCTCGTTTTTTAACAGGCTCTTTTTTTGTACATAAAAAAGAACAACACAATAAATATGTCGTTCCTTTTTATACACTTCTATATATTCATTAATTTAGAAAAGTCTTATTATTCCTCTTCCTTGTCATCCTTAAGTTCGATTGCATCTTCGTCATCAAAGAAATCATCATCGAAATCATCATCGAAGTCATCATCGAAATCTTCAAGATAATCAGGTGTAAGGTAACGATATACAAGATAAGCAATACCTGCAACTGCAGCAACAGCACCAACTATTGCAAGGATTGTAATAATAATATTACGTCTCTTTGCAGCTTCAGCTTCTTCCTGCTCTCTTTTCTTTCTGTTTATAATACCATCTAATTTTGTCATTTCAAGGAAATCATCGAAATCCTTAATCTTTTTGAATACTTTTAATAAATTAGCCATTGATTTTGACCCCCTTTTGCATAATCAGAAGTTCTATGGAATTATTATATCACTTAAAATTTAAAAAAGATACAATTTTTAAAAAAATATTATGTTAATTAAGATAGGGCGCGGCATCCTCCTCGGTTATAAGTCCGTCATTCACCATATTTCTTATATCCTGTTTAAGGGCCTCGCTTCTGTCGAAGTCGTTTTCAAGTGCTTTTCCGTACCATATAAGAGCATTCTGCCAATCACTCATATTGTAATACATACAGCCTGTATTATACATTTGTTCGGGATCCAGACTCAAATTTGAAGCTTTTTCAAAATAAACGGCACTTGTGGAATATAAGCCTTCCCAGTAATAAATCATTCCTAAGTGTGCATACATATCAGCATCTTCCAGTCCCTTATTCTCTGCCAGAAGATAATAGGTTTTTGCTGTATCGGAATTTATGGTAACGCCGTAACCGTCAAAATACATATCTCCGAGCTGCTGATAAACGTGACCTGAAGCATTTCCGGAATCCGCAGCCTTTATATAATAATATTTTGCATTCGAAATATCCTGACTTACTCCGTCACCGTAATAATACATATCGCCAAGTTTTTCGCAGGCCAGATCATTGCCCATATCAGCCGCCAGCCCAAAGTAATCAAGTGCCTTTGAAAGATCTCTGGGTACTTCAATATTATCGTAATAAATGGTTCCGAGAATATAATATACAGAGGCGTCAGCATATCCTTCAGCGACTATTTTTTCCAATTGATCTTTTGCCTCTCCGCGGTTTTCGGCTGTACCGATTCCGTCAGCGGTCATGGTTGCAACGAGAATTTCGGAAATCCAGTCTCCCGCATCTGCTGCCTTTTTAAACCATTTGAAAGCATTCTCGTATTCCGGTGTACCGTTAACATTTCCGTAATAATACAGCCATCCGAGGTTTCTCATGCCTTCAAAGTCGTTTCTTGCAGCTGCTGCCTTATACCATTCTCCTGCTTTTTCATAATTTTCATTTTCTTCAAATACTGTACCGATGGCATTCATAGCATCCGTATTTTCGTGCTTGGCAGCCATATAATACCAGCTTATTGCATCGTTTTCATCATCTTCCGGAATGAATCCGTTGTAGTACATTTTTCCGATTTCATACATGGCTTCGGAATTACCGAATTCTGCATTTGTATAATAAAGACTGTAGGCCTTGTCGTAATCATCATCGGCTCCCAAGCCATACTCATACATTGAAGCAAGAGTATTATATGCAGGAAGATAACCGCTCTCAATCGCTTTTTCATACCATGTTCTGGCCGAATTAAAGTCTTCCGTACCATCCGCTTTCTGACCGTATTCGCCTTTTTTATACATGTCTCCTATAGCTTTCATCGCCTCGGCGTAACCCATGTCTGCAGCTTTTTTAAACCATTCAAATGCTTTATTATAATCCTGCTTAACATTTCCGTTACCGTATTCATACAAATAACCTATGCAGCAGTAAGCATCGGGAATGTTTCTGTCAGTGGCTGTTCTGTAATAATCCATGGCCTTCTCATAGTCGGTCTCTGTTCCGTAGCCGTACTGATAATAAAAGCCTGTCCAGAAAATGGAATCAAGGTTTCCTTTATCTGCCGATGTCTCAAAATAATCCAAAGCTTTCTCAAAATACATTTGCGAACCTACGGGATCATCCTCGTACATTTTTATTTCTGCCATGTAATCATAGCAAACCCCTGTTAATCCGGGATTTAATTCCATTGCCTTTTCATAGCATAAAAGAGCCTCTTCTACATCCTTTTCGGGACCGTATACACCGTTATAATACATGTATGCAAGATCAAGATACGCTCCTGATGCAACATCATTTATCTCACTGTCGGTGGATTTTTTAAGATATTCATAAGCGTCATCGGATTCGTCCACATAATTAAGATATCCGCTGATATAGAAATTGCCTTCATAACAGTAAGCTTCCGCACAGCCTTTGGCCATTGCTTCATCATATAAGCTTATTGCTTTTACTAAATCCGGATATACTCCGAGTCCGTTTTCATAGAGATTACCGAGTTCGAGACGTGAAAGATCACTTCCTTTTTCGATACCCTTTTCAAAATTCTCTTTTGCGGATTCGTAGTCGTAATTTCTCTCATCCAGCATTCCGAGATAATAATATGCGTCGGCCTCACCTTTTTTTGCCGCCTTTTCGAAATATCCTCTGGCTGCTTCGTTATCCTTAGTTCCCTGATATTCTGAATAATAAAATGTAATACCCTTTTCAAGGTTTCTTTTTCCGCTGCCGCCTATACCGATAATGATTGCAACAGAAGCTGCAACTATAACAAATAAAGCAGCAACTGCAAGAACAGCACCTATAATGATTGCAGGTAAAACAAATTTCTTTTTACCCTTTTTCTTAACGTTTGTTTTTTCAGGCTTTTTTTTCTCAACCGCATTTCGGCTTAAATTTGATGTATCAACACCGCATAAAATAATTTCGATATAATCCCTTAAGCTTTCTATCTTTTCCATCAAAGGAGGCGTAACCGCATCAAGCCAGTGAACACGGGTTAAGTAATATTCGAATTCACTGCTCATTTTATTTTCCGTCAGTCTGAAAGGAACGATGGTTTTGCCAGCATTAAAAGCCATTGCAACTTCATTCATTACCTGTCTGGATGAATTGGATTCATCGGTATAAACAAGCACCAGTATTTTACAGTTTTCAAGTGCGTTTGCAATTGCAGTTACCCACTCTTCGCCGGGCATAATGTCTCTGGGCGCATACCAGCATTTAATGTTATGCGCTTCGAATTCAGAAACAATAGCATCTGCAACATTTTTGTTTTCACTTGAATAACTTAAGAATACATCAATATTATTGTCTGCCAATTTCTTATCTCCCAAAAATATTTTCGAGTTCTTTAACTATTCTTTCAGCTCCGTGACCATCTGCAATTTCCGAAGCCTTTCTGCTCATTTCCTTTGCCAGTGCGTTATCACCAGCCATGCGTTTAACCGCATTTAATACATCATAAAAGAAGCATTCGTTATCTCTCGCATCACCTGCATAAATAAATGCACCGAGTTCACCGAATTTTTCACCTCCGGGCACCTGATTGTCTGCCATCGAGAAGCAGATACAGGGCTTTCCGCATGCACAGATTTCATACTGAGTGCTTCCTGCGGCGGAAATGACTATGTCAGCCTCTTCTATTTTTTCTTTCATGTCTGTAACATTTACGAAATAACTTATGTTTTTTGTGGCTTCACAGATATCTTTTATTTTGTCTATATCCGGCTCCATTTTGCCGAGAATCATATTTATGTTTTTATCCTTGAAAAACTCGTCCTCGGAAAACTTAAGCGCAAATCCGTACGCGAGATGTAAGGGATCAGCACCGCCCACAGAAATCATAATATTCTTTATTTCGCTAATTTCTCTTATGTTTCTTTGAGTAAATTCTTTTCTTAAAGGAGCATATGCGGGACCGATTATCATAGCCGGTGTTTTGACCTTTTCGGTCACATACATTTCTTTATACTTCTCTTCATCCGCATAAACATTATAGTTGACCAGGCAGTCAACATTGTAAGCAAACTCGTATACGTCGTCGAGATATACGGTCTTAATTACTTTTCCGAGTGCCTCAAAATAATCATGTGTCACATAGTAACTGTCAACGATGAGTAAATCGGCTTTTTCTTCAGCGATTATCTGTTCAAGCAGAGCAAGTTCATCATCCATCCTGTTATACGATGTTGTAAGATAATAAACGTCATATCCTCTGTTCATGATAAGCTCCATGGGTGTATCTTTTGCGCATACAAATAAACACTCATGCCCTTTATCCTTAAAGGCATCGCAGAGCGAGAGACATCTCATAACATGCCCCTGACCTATATATGAATTTGCATCTGCTCTTATTATGACTTTCATTTAAATCACCGTAAGTTTCGTGAATCTTGAATCGAGTATTCTCTGACCGTACTGGTCGAATTCTATTTTAACATATGTATTAACGCCGCTGTCGTCAATTTCTTTTACGATGCCCTCGCCAAACTTGATATGTCTTACCCTGTCGCCGACTTTGTAATTGATACTGCCCTTTAAGTCGCTGCCCTTGGTAAAGCCAAGCGGTTTTGCTTTGGCCTGCACCGTAGCGGTTTTGTAATTCGTTTCGACTTTGCTGTCGGATGAATCAGTTTTAGGAGTTATGTTAACCTTTGCTGTTGCTTTAGGCTTGCCTTTCGAAAGCAGGCCTGTTGAAGCATAAGGTACTCCTCCTGGTATTGTATTTGATGTACCTGAAGAAGAATTCCTTAAATAACCGCCGTAAACGCCCGTAGGAGCGTATTTAGACTTCTGCATGGGAATTTCTTCGGCTGTGCTCTTTTTAAACTTTGTATCGCTGTCTAAGAGCTCTGAGGGTATCTCTCGCACAAATCTGCTAATCGGATAATTCTGCCACTGGCCTCTTGCCATTCTGCTTTGAGCGGCGGTCAGGGTTAAATCATCCTTGGCTCTTGTGATACCTACATATGCAAGTCTTCTTTCTTCCTCGATATCCTCAGAATTGTATGAAGTGATACTTCTCTCTCCCGGGAATAAACCGTCTTCCATTCCCACAATATAAACATGCGAAAATTCAAGACCTTTGGCCGAATGAAGAGTCATCATAAGGATTCTGTCCAAAGATGTATCCGCATTGTCGATATCTGCTACCAGAGATACATCATTTAAGAATTCCTGAAGAGTCGGACCCTTCTCTGCCTCGGGATTTTCCTGAGCATATTTTTCTTCAAAATATGCAGCCTTTGAAATAAGTTCGTCTATATTGGCAAGTCTGTCGTTTGCGTCATCCTTGTCTTCGTTTTCTTTGATATAATCCTCGTATTTAATCTTGTCAATCAGCTCGGATATGATTTCGGGAATTTCGTCGAATTCGCCTTCGGCAATTCTTTCTCTGAAAAGAATAATATCCGATGCGAAATCTCTCATCTTATCCGCAGCTTTTCCGATCGAAGGAATTCTGTCGGCATGAAGCAGGGCTTCAAACAACGATATTTCGTTATTCTCCGCATACATTCTGGCTTTTCCGAGGGACGTCTCGCCTATGCCTCTTTTAGGAACGTTTACTATTCTCTCGACATTTAAATTATCGTTACCGTTTGCAATCGTTTTTAAATATGCAAGGATGTCTTTTATTTCACGTCTTGAATAGAAGTTGGTGCCTCCGACAATCGTGTACGGAATGTTTTCGCGAAGCATTGCTTCTTCAAGTTCACGCGACTGCTGGTTGGTACGGTAAAGAACCGCTATATCGTTCCTTAACGCATCACGGCGTCTAACCTTGGTATAAATGTCGTCTGCAACAAACATGGCTTCTTCTTTTGAAGAAGAAAACTGTCTGAAGTGAATCTTGCTGCCGTCTCCTCTCGCAGACCAGAGCGTCTTTTCCTTTCTGCCAATATTATGCGCAATTACTGCGTTTGCGGCATTAAGGATGTTTTCGGTCGAACGGTAATTCTGCTCAAGTTTAACCACTTTAGCTGTGGGATAATTCTTCTCAAAATCAAGGATATTTCTTATGTTAGCACCTCTGAAACGATAGATTGACTGATCGTCGTCACCTACCACACAGAGGTTTTTATACTTATCCGCAAGAAGTTTTACGAACGCAAACTGAACCGAGTTTGTATCCTGATATTCATCCACGAGTATATATTTAAATCTGTTTCTGTAGTTTTCGAGTACGTCCTTGTTCTTTTTGAAAAGTTCAACGGTTAAAAGAAGCAGATCGTCGAAATCAAGCGCATTGTTGTCAAAAAGAACTTTTTCGTATTCCCTGTAAAGAAACGATACTTTTTTCTCATAATCTTCTTTTGCGAAAGACTCGTATTCTTCGGGCGTAACCATTTCGTTCTTATTCGAACTGATTGTCGAAAGAATCATTTTAGGAGGATATTCCTTGGGGTTAAGTCCGTGCTTTTTTAAGAGGTCATTCATAACCTTTTTTGAATCATCTGTATCGTAAATACTGAAATCCGAATTATATCCGAGCAGGTCAATATGACGTCTTAAAATACGTGCGCATGTTGAATGAAAAGTCGATACCCATATCGAATCCGCACCGAATCCGACTATGTCATCCACTCTCTTTCTCATTTCTTCCGCAGCTTTATTCGTAAAAGTAATAGCCAGTATGTTGTACGGAGAAATTCCGATATCAATCATATGCGCTATTCTGTATGTAATTACTCTTGTCTTTCCCGAACCTGCACCCGCCAAAATTAAAAGCGGCCCTTCAGTCTCCATAACTGCTTCATACTGTTCGGGGTTTAAAAATCTCTCTAAATTCATAATTTAAATAAATGCCGGGCGCCTAAGCACCCGGCAAGCCTTAATACTTAATTTACATTGAGTAAGCAGCATCGGGATCTACAAGTGTAAGTCCTGCTTTCTGAACTGCTTCGTATCCTTTGTCGATATCGGAGCATTTGATAATCATTGAGCCTGCTTCACGGCTTGAGTTAAGTGTGTACATATACTCAATATTGATGCCTTCGGAAGTGAAGGTCTTTGTAAGGCGGTTAAGTGAACCTGCCTTCTGTTCCATGCTGACTGCAAGTACATTCGTGAGTCTTGCAAGACAGCCTGCTTCTTTTAAAACTGCTTTAGCCTTATCGGGGTCGGAAACGATCATTCTGATAACGCCGTATTCGCTGGTATCTGCAAGTGCCAGACATACTATATTGATATCGTTCTTTGCAAGAACATCTGTTACACTGTCAAGTCTTCCTTCTCTGTTTTCAAGAAATACCGTCAACTGTTTTAAATACATATCCCCACCCCCTAGTCTTCAAATACTCGTTTGTCAATTACACGTTTGGATTTGCCTTCGAAACGGTCAAGTGATCTCGGCTCTACAAGTTTAACCTTAACAGCAATAAGAAGTGCACTCTGTAATGCTGCGGAAATCTTCTTTGTAAGAGCTTCCATCTCTCTGATTTCGTCGGAGAATACATTCTCGTCAACTTCAACCTGAACTTCAAGTGTATCGAGATTGTTAACTCTGTCAACTATCATCTGATAATGAGGAGATACTCCTTCGATTTCAAGAAGTGCTGTTTCAACCTGTGAAGGGAATACATTTACGCCACGGATGATAAGCATATCATCGGATCTGCCTTTGAACTTGGAGATTCTTGGTGTTGTACGTCCGCATTCGCATGTTGAATGATCAATACTTGTAAGGTCTTTAGTACGATAACGAAGAAGGGGAAGGCCCTCTTTCGTAAGTGTTGTGAATACAAGTTCACCGACCTCTCCGTCTCCGAGAGGAGTAAGAGTTTCTTTATCAATGATTTCTGCATAGAAATGATCTTCCTGAACGTGAAGTCCTTTGTGGAATTCACAGTCACATGCAACACCCGGTCCGCATACTTCGGAAAGACCGTAAATATCATGTGCATGAATTCCGAGTTTCTCTTCAATCTGCAGTCGCATCTTTTCTGTCCAGGGCTCTGCACCACAGATAGCTGTCTTTAATTTAAGCTTATCTTTTACGCCCATTTCCTCGATAACTTCTGCAATATGAAGAAGGTAAGAAGGTGTACATGCGATAGCTGTAGCACCGAAGTCTTCCATCATTGTAACAAGTCTCTTGGTATTACCTGTTGACATGGGAACCGTCATACAGCCTAAGTTTTCTGCACCGTAATGAAGTCCGAGACCACCGGTGAAAAGACCGTATCCGTAAGCTACCTGAATCATGTCTTCCTTGGTAACACCACACATTACGAGATCTCTTGCAACGCATTCCTGCCATGCTTCGATATCTCTTCTTGTGTAAGCAACTACAGTTGCCTTTCCTGTTGTACCACTGGATGCGTGTACACGTACAATCTGTGATTTGGGAACAGCCAGTAATCCGAAAGGATAGTTGTCTCTCAAATCGTTCTTTGTGGTAAACGGAAGTTTGGTAATGTCCTCGATACCCTTAATATCCCCCGGTTCGAGTCCCATTGCCTGCATTTTTTTGCGATAAAACTCAACGTTGTGATAAACGTTTGCGACGAGTTTTCTGAGTCTAGCACCCTGCATATTTGCCATCTCGTCACGGCTCATGCATTCTCTTGCTTCATTCCAAATCATACTTTCGTAACCTCATTTTCTTGGAAATTAATTGTTAGCGCTTCTTTTATAAGTCTGCCAAACTTATACTAATATAAAAATCTTCCTAAAATTTTTACTATAAGTTATAACCAGCTTCAAAAGCTACTTTGTTGATATCGATTGTCTTTGCGGGAACTGTCTTTTCGATTACCTTAATCCAGTCTTCCTTCGCAAAATCCATATGTTTAGCTGCTATACCTACGATGATTGTGTTAAATACTCTGGCATTGCCGATTTTCTTTGCTTCTGCCATTGCATCGATATCAATTACTTTGTATTTTTTCTTTAAATCTTCGATGATGTTTTCGGGATATTCTGCTGCCCCTGTAAGAACTGTCATCGGATCGATTCTCTGATCGTTAACGATTAAAACACCGTCTTTTTTAAGAAAATGAGCATAACGTAATGCTTCAAGTCTTTCAAATGCAATAAGAACATCTGCGCAGCCTTCTTCCACGATGGGTTCATAAACCTTTTCGCCGTAACGAACAAATGTAACTACGCTTCCGCCACGCTGTGCCATACCGTGAACTTCGGATAATTTTACGTCATATCCTGCTTCGGTTATAACACCGCCTAAGATTCTACTTGTAAGCAAAGTACCCTGACCGCCTACACCAACTATCATAATACTCTTTGTTTCCATGCTTACACCTCTCTTGTCTCGATTGCACCGAATTTACATCTTGATGCGCAAAGTCCGCAGCCGTTACACATTGTATCGTCGATAGAAATTGTTCCGTCCTCGTTCTTTCTCATAGCGGGACAGCCGGGCTTTAAGCACATGCCGCATTTCTTGCACTTGTCGGGAATCGCATAACATTTCTTGTGAGAAACATTTGTTTTAAGAAGTGCGCAGGGAGCCTGTGAAATAATTACAGAAACTGCATCTCTTGCAACTTCTTCCTTGATTGTTGCTTTTAACTTCTCTGTATCAAAAGCATTTACAACACTGACATGTTCAACACCGAGTGCATGGCAGAGGTCGATTAAATCTACAGCATATGTAGCTTCGCCTGATAAGGTTTTGCCTGTTGCAGCGTGATCCTGATGACCTGTCATACCTGTGGTTGAGTTATCCACGATGATAACCGTACCTGTTGCTTTGTTGTATACCATGTTAAGAAGTGAGTTGATACCGGTATGAAGGAATGTTGAATCACCGATAACCGCTACCCAGTTCTTGATATAATCTTTGCCTTTGGCTTTTTCCATACCGTGAAGTGTGGAAATGGATGAACCCATACAAACGGTTGTATCGATTACGTTAAGAGGTGCTACAGCGCCCAATGTGTAACAACCGATATCTCCTGCTGCATGAAGCTTAAGTTCATTAAGAACTGTAAATGTGCTTCTGTGAGGACATCCGGGGCAGAGAATGGGAGGTCTTGCGGGAACCTTTGCGGGTTCGTCTGTATTAACCTCTTCTCCAAGGATTGCTTTCTTAAGCATATTTGCTGAGTACTCACCCTGAATTGTTAAGATGTCTTTTCCGTGGCACTTAATGCCCCAGGATTTAACCTGCTCTTCAATAAGGGGTTCGAGTTCTTCAATTACATAAAGTGTATCTACTTTCGAAGCAAAGTCTTCGATAAGTTTTTTAGGCAGGGGATGAACAAGTCCGAGTTTAAGAACACTTGCATTGGGAAGTGCTTCTTTTACGTACTGATAAGGGATACCTGATGTAATAACACCGATCTTGGTATCGTTCATTTCAACCTTGTTGATGGGAAGTGTGCATGCATCTTCAGACATATCTTTAAGACGCTTTTCAACGAATACGTGTCTTCCCTTAGCCATAGCAGGCATCATAACGTTCTTGGGAACGCTTCTTTCATAAACCTTGTCTTCGATTTCTTCTCTGTCACAAAGTTCAACTACGCCCTGGCTGTGTGCAAGACGTGTGGTTGTTCTGATCATGATGGGACAGTCGTATTTTTCGGAAAGTTCAAAAGCAAGCTTTGTAAAATCTTTAGCTTCTGCTGAATCCGAAGGCTCAAGTACAGGTACCTGTGCAACTCTTGCTACACATCTTGAATCCTGCTCATTCTGTGAAGAATAAAGTCCGGGATCGTCTGCTGCAACGAGTACAAGTCCGCCGTTAACTCCTATGTAAGATACGGTATAAAGAGGGTCCGATGCTACGTTAACACCTACCATCTTCATTGAGCAGAGTGCTCTGACACCGCTCATGGAAGCACCGATTGCAACTTCCATTGCCACCTTTTCATTGGGTGACCATTCAGCGTAAATTTCGGGATATTTTACGATATTTTCGCTGATTTCCGTACTCGGAGTTCCGGGATAAGCCGATGAAACCTTAACTCCGGCCTCGTACGCACCGCGGGCAATTGCTTCGTTGCCCAGCATAATCTTCTTTTCCATTTAATATTTCCTCCGCCGATTAATTTACCATATGAGATTGAGTGAAACTGTAAGCCGGGTTCTGTCTTGGACGATCATCTATCTAGAATCCGTGTCGCCACGAATTTCAAGCAACCTACCTGAGCCAAGCCGGGCAAGCTTATTGGCTACGTTTGGTCTTGCTTCGGATGGGGTTTACACAGCCTTATCCGTTACCGGATAAGCGGTGGTCTCTTACACCGCCTTTTCACCCTTACCGCTTGCGCGGCGGTTATTTTCTGTTGCACTTTCCTGAGAGTCACCTCTACCGGACGTTATCCGGCATCCTGCCCTGCGAAGCCCGGACTTTCCTCACCTCTAAAAGAGCCGCGATCGTCTGTTTCACTCAAATAATATATTATACTAAAAAAACCTCTTAAAATCAAACTGCTTGTTTCTTCTTTTTGAACAGTTTCAAAAGCAGTGAATGTATTCTTTTTCCGATAAGAAAATAGTAAAGTCCGCCGATTGCAAATGTGCATACGGCGTATAAAAGCATTGTCTTTCCGCTGACAAGATTAAGGCCAGTATAAAATGAAATTATAAAGAATACTAATAAGACCGGTAACTGGATAAGATAAATATCAAGTGTGGCCTCTCCGATGCCGTTAACTGCATTTTTTATGAGGACAGCGAACTTCGGTAATTCTTTTGTCTTGTTCTTAGTTTTAAAAAGGCCTGTAATTATAATTCCCAAAAGCATTCCACCGAAGAAATGAATATAACCTCTGGCGATTCTCGTTGAAAGAAAAGGAATGATTGAGAACTCTGTCACATGTGTGATTACAACACCTGCAATCATCGGAACTGCCAGAAGAATTCCTGCGGGGATTTTTGTCACTTTGGATATAAATACAAAGATGTACATAAGGATATAGCAAAGCAAAAGCACGCTTACATACCAGCAGATCGGATTAATCTCATAGTCTTTAGTGATGCTCCAGCTTCCGAGACCCAGCGCTGTAACGATACTTCCAAACACATTTATATCCGTCGGATATCTTAATGTACCGTTGCAGAGTCGTACATAAAAGAAAAGCGCAATATCATAAAAGACAGTGCCCACTATCATGCTCGGAATAAGGCGGATAAGTCTCTTGCCGAAAAATTCAGGGAAAGACATTTTATCCCGGATTCTTGCGATATATGGAACCATAAAAAATCCTGACATTAAAAAGAATATTTCCACGATATATCCGAAGTAAATTTTTCCGCCGTAAAAGTTTATCCCACGATAAAAGAATGTTCCCGTCAGCTGCTGATAGTGATGGAACAAAACTGCTGCAGTTAAGATTATTCTGATGATGTCCGGTAAAACTTTTCTCGAATCTTTCACTGTTTTCTCACTTTACTTCGTATACCCAGATGCCGTAGGAATCTGTGTCTTTTATGAACGGTTCCTCGCTTATGCTTACAAGGCCGAGTTCGTCGGCATTAATTATTTTAACTGCGGAGAAAACATAATCTCCACCCATCTTCTTAAGTTCACTTGTGTTTATATCGATTTCAACCTCGGTATTCTCACCGCGGTAAATGTCAAATCTGTTGCCAAGTTCGGAGGTGTAAATAAAGCATCTGTTGCCCCAGTTGTCAAAGTAACCCCTGATACTGTCGTCCGAGGCAAGTTCTTTTTCGATTATCTTTCTGAAATCATGCTTGTAGGATAAAGGATAATCGGTTGAATATCCGTCAACCGTATAGAATCCGTTAAAGAGTGCCACTGCAGGATTTACGCCAACCGAAACCACTCTGTATTCGCTCTTGTCTCTTCCGATTGCATCTGCTATCTCGGCGTACAAATCTTCCGCGTAATATTTTCTCCAGCTGTCCACATGATAGGTATCAAATACCATCAGGCGGATATTGTGATAAAAAGGCGACGAAAGATATACGTTATTCGCGTAAATAAAGATAATCGCAAACATTACAGCCACGGGGAATGCAGCCAAATAACGCATCTTTTTGAATATAAATTCCGTTACAAAAACAGTTGAAATATCGGTCAGAATTGCAAGTTCAAGAATAAGCACGCACATCCAGCAGGCAGGCATTATCCAGTAAATTCTGTTTAACTGGAATGTCTTGAAAATACCACCCAAATTCTGCCTTAAAGCAACTATCGGCTCCGAGCAGTAAAAGCATGTGAACAGAGAATTTAAAATGTTCGCACCATAAAAGATACAAAGCAGTTTATATTTGTTGTTTATCTGTAAAACCTTATCTATTTTAGATTTGCTCATAAAATGAACAAGGATGGGAATTCCGATAATGAGTGCGGGGGCAGAAAGCGCAATAATCTTTGAACAACACTCTGAATGGCTGCCGCCGATATACATCATTTCCTTAAAAAGTGCCCATAGATCATGATAGGAATTTAAGATTAATTCTTCCCTGTGGGAAATAACCTTTGCAGGTCCGACGGTACTTTTTATGAGGTCCCAGGATGTAATAATCTGTACGACAATTAAAATGACATCCGCTATTACAAGATTGCCGATATAGACATTGTGTTTTCTGTCAAATATCGCAAAGCCTATTATCGCAAGTGTCAGGAAACCAATGGACATAAAACCGCCCCATGCGAGCGTGGTTCCAAGCGCATAGTAAACGAGAATAATAAAATACAGCCAGTATTTATGTTGGTGCACTTTTCCCAGTTTTATGAGCAGGAATATTAAAAGCGGGAAACCTACAATGTTAAGTCCGAACATTGATTTGAAGGGAAGATACGAAAAAAGAGACGCCGCAACAAATGATGCGAAAGCGTTATCGGATATTTCTTTTCCCAAAAGATAAACTCCGATGTAACCGGTTATAACGACTATTGTAAGCATAATCGCAAATGCCGCATACGGAGCGAAACGTTTGTAAATATAAATACCCCAGAATGTGGAAATGGTGATTGTGTATCTGTTCTGACCACCCATGAATTCGGGGATGAAACTTCCGTTTTTGCCGAAGTTTTTTGCATACAGAAGATACTTGAAGATTCCGTCATCAAGCTCATCATGAATCATAAAGTATGCATTTTCGCGAAGAACGTAATAGGGAATGAGAAATAACAAAACAGCAAGCAGTCCCAGCACAAACCAGAACTGCCATTTGTATTTTTCATATTTTAACATTACATTCTTTAGTTTCTCGTTCATCATTTATACGTTAAAGCAGGAACCACCCACAAATTCTCTTACGATAGAGTTCTTGGGAAGATTCGTTGTGTCCATACAGAGGAAATATTCAAGCAATTTAAGAAGTCTCTTGGCTTCAAAATACTCAGGATCTTCAGGTTTTACCTGATAAAGAATCGGTTCTGCAATTGCTTTGAGCGCAGCAATCTCATATATCTGAGCCGAGTTAAACATAGCGTCCGCAGTTTCCTGGAACGGGAATATGTTTTCTTCCTCTCCTCTTCTTACCGAAGGCCACATACCGATGGTTCTCTTAGCCGATGCCGCACGTGTTCTGTAATCTCTTACCATACGTCTTAAAAGTCTAGCGTCTGTGGTGGGAATACAGTTATGCTCATCGATATTCAGAGTAGTTAAAGCAGAAATATAAATCTTATATTTGCTTTCCACGGGAAGTGTGGAACTCATCTTATCGTTAAGTGCATGAATACCTTCGATTACAAGCACGTCATCGGGGCCGAGCTGTTTGAAATTGCCTTTATATTCTCTTGCACCGATCTTAAAATTGAATGTCGGAATTTCCACTCTCTTGCCGGAGAGAAGTTTGTTCATGTCACTGTTAAAAAGTTTTGTATCGATTGCTTCGAGGCATTCAAAATTGTAATTGCCGTTTTCATCAAGAGGCGTATCGGCTCTGTTTACAAAATAATCGTCCACTGCAATAGGATGAGGCTTAAGGCCTAATGTACGAAGCTGGACGGAAAGTCTGTGTGAAAAGCTTGTCTTTCCTGATGAGGAAGGACCTGCAATCATAATAAATTTAACGCCTTTTCTTGCCGCAATATCCTTGGCGATTTCACTGATTCTTCTCTCCTGCAGAGCTTCCTGAACGAGTACCATATCGTCAATATCGCCCGAGCAGATGCAGTCATTCAAATCGCCCACAGTATCAATACCGAGCATATCTCCCCATCTAGTGGCGGTCATCATTGTTTCAAATACTTTTTCAAGAGGCACAAACTCTTCGAGTACTTCGGGAGCAGTTCTTCTCGGAAGATTTAAGATAAAGCCTTCTTTGTATTTAAGTACTTCGAAAAGCTTCACATATCCGCAGTCGGGTAGCATGTATCCGTAATAATAATCAAAATATCCGTCAAGTTCGTAGAGATTGATTACAGAGCTCTTTCTGTATTTGATAAGTTTAAGCTTATCTTCCATTCCCTGTGCGGCAAAAATCTTACCTGCTTCCTCAACAGGCTTGGTTGATTTTATAATCGGAGTAGAATTATCCGAAAGCTCGCGCATTCTTTTTTCAAGTTTCTTTGCAAGAGCACTTGTTACCTTAAAATCTCCGTCGCCTGAGAAATAATATCCGGTATTAACCGAAAACTCGAGCTTAATTTTATTTATTTTATCTTCGCCGATAACATCGCTGCAGGCTTTCATGAACATAAGCACGGCAGTTCTTTTAAATGTTCTGTATCCTGTGCCATCCTTAACATCCAAAAACTCTATCACGCCGTCCGCATCAAGTTTCTTGGCAAGTTCTTTCATTTTGCCGTTGAAAATAGCAATTGCAATATCGCTCGTAAAATCATCTTTAAAATCTTTTGCTATCTCTTCAAATGTCGTACCTTCGGGATATTTTTTTGATTTCTTTCCAACCTTTACTTTGTAAGTATTCATGTGTAACCTCTCAAATTATGTAAACTAATTTAATTTATGTAAACCTATATTTTCAGTTCCTTGATATTTTCAATAAACGTAAGTTCCATACCGCTTACATCCTGAATGCTCTTTTTACAGGATGCGGGAAGAATGCACTTTTTAAAGCCGAGTTTCTTTGCTTCGTTTACTCGTACGTCAGCCTGTGCTATGGCTCTTACTTCGCCTGACAAACCAACTTCTCCGAAGACTGCGATATCTTCTTTTACGGGCTTGTTGTGGAAGCTTGAAAGAATTGCAACGACAAGTCCCAAATCCACTGCGGGTTCCGATACTTTGATACCGCCCGCAACATTTATGTATGCATCGCAGTTTCCGAACGGCAGGCCCATCTTCTTTTCAAGCACGGCCATTAAGAGATTGACTCTGTTTAAATCAACACCGTCGGACTGACGTCTCGGAATACCGAAGTTTGTTGTGGTGATAAGTGCCTGAATCTCTATGAAGATCGGTCTTGTGCCCTCCATCGAGCAGGAAACAACATTTCCCGAAGAACCTACAGGTCTTCCCGAAAGCATAAATTCCGAGGGATTTGCGACCTCCACGAGGCCCTGGTTTCTCATCTCGAATACACCAATCTCATTGGTAGATCCGAAACGGTTTTTAACACCTCTTAAAATCCTGTAGGAAGCATGTCTGTCGCCCTCGAAATAAAGCACCGTATCAACCATATGCTCAAGCATTTTGGGTCCCGCAACATTTCCGTCCTTGGTTACGTGTCCGACTATAAAAATCGAAACGCCCAGCCCTTTGGCGAGTCTCATTAAAACTCCCGTTGCTTCCCTTACCTGTGATACGCTTCCCGGAGCAGATGCCACATCCTCTAAAAACATGGTCTGAATGGAATCGATTACAACCACTTCGGGTTTGGTCTCTTCTATGACTTCTTTTATGTCATCAAGGCAGGTTTCGCAGTAGAGTTTAACGTTATCCTTAAACTCTCCTATTCTGTCGGCACGCAGTTTAATCTGAGCGGCCGATTCCTCGCCCGAAACATATAATATATTTTTTCCTGAATCTCCGAGAGATTTGCAGACCTGCAAAAGAAGCGTCGATTTACCGATTCCGGGATCGCCGCCTATTAGAGTTAAAGAGCCCCAAACGATACCACCGCCCAGGACTCTGTCAAGTTCACCGATATTTGTTTTTATTTTGTCTTCTTTTTTTATCTCAACTTTTGAGACAGGGATTATGACGGTCTTTTCCGATGTGCTTCTCTTTGTCGAAGGTGAACCTTTTACGGACTGTTTGTTATCAAGTCCTTCCTTAAAAGTGTTCCAAGCCTTGCATCCCGGGCACTGGCCCATCCACTTCGGTGATTCATAACCGCATTCCGTACAAAAGAAAACGGTTTTAACTTTATCCTTTGACATAAACCCTCTATTTGACTATTTTTATGTCTTTTACTTCTCCTTTTGAAAGTTCAACCGAAAAACTTACCTTACCGGAGCCGTTTGACTTCATTTTACCGATTGATTTTCCGTCGATTGAAATATCGTATTCGGTATTCTCTTCAAGTCCAACGGTAATCTGTGAATCCTTATCTGATTCTACTTTAAAAAATAATCCGTTATCGTTTTCTTCAAAATCCGTAACATTGGTACCCGGAACCGACTCAAAAAGGAATAAACCGTTCTTTTCGAGCTTCGTCATTGTATTGTATGTCTTGATCTTATACAGATCGCCGCAGTGAGGAAAATCCTCTTTCTTCTGCTTTTCGGGAAGTTCGTAATTTCCGAATGCAAGTTTCCCGTTTTCCGAAGTACTGATGATATCCATTTAAATACCCCCATTTAATATTTGTTAATGTCCCCTCTATCCGATTTTTCTAGCTAAAACGCCGGGGCAAATTCTTATATTTCGGATGATTTTATTATACCTTAAAGCAGACTTAATTTCTATAAATTTTTAGTGAAAATTTACCTTTCCCTTGTTGAACGAAACTTTAACAGTATCGCCTTCTTCAATGTTTCCGGAAAGTATTTCGCTGGCTAAAGGATCCTCAATATCAATCATAATTCCGCGTCTTAAAGGTCTTGCTCCCATCAAAGGATTCGAGAATTTGTCGACAATATGATTTTTAAGGGCTACCGTGAATTTAAGGTCAATATTCATCTGCTCTTTGGCACGCTTTGCAAGGTTTGAAAGAAGGAGTGACGTAATGTCTTCAAGTTCCTTGCGGTCAAGCTTGTGGAATACGATAAAATCATCGATTCTGTTGATAAACTCGGGCTTAAAGAGCTGTTTAACCTCTTCCATTACGTTTGCTTTCATCTTTTCGTAATTCTGCTCTTTGGTTTCCTTGCTGCCGAAGCCTAAATTCTTGGGCTCGGTGATTCTCTTGGCACCGACATTCGAGGTCATGATGATGATTGTGTTTTTAAAGTTGATCTTTCTGCCCTGAGAATCGGTTACCTGGCCGTCGTCAAGAATCTGTAAGAGCACGTTAAAAACATCCGGATGAGCCTTTTCGATTTCATCAAAAAGAACTACCGAATAAGGATTTTTTCTTACTCTCTCGGAAAGCTGTCCGCCGTCATCAAATCCCACATATCCGGGAGGCGAACCAAGTATCTTGGATACCGAATGTGCTTCCATGTATTCGGACATATCAACTCTTATAAGCGAATCTTCAGAGCCGAATACAGCTTCTGCGAGTGCCTTTGAAAGTTCTGTTTTACCTACACCTGTAGGTCCTAAGAATACAAAACTTCCGATAGGACGCTTGGGGTCCGATAAACCGATACGTCCACGTCTAATGGCCTTACTTACGGCTTCAACAGCCTCATCCTGGCCTATGATTCTTTTATGAAGGTTCTTCTCAAGTCCGATAAGCCTGTCGGACTCTTTCTTTGAAAGCTCGGAAACAGGCACTTTACTCCATCTTGAGATAACCTTTTCAACCTCATCGACGGTAACTGCCTTTTCGCTCTTCTTCTTTCTTCTCTTCTCGGCTGCTTCGGACTTTCTTAATGTCTCGAATAAAACATCCTGCTCTTTCTTTGCCTCTCCCGCTTTTTCGAATTCACCGTTTTCGATGGACTCTTTCATAATGCGGTCGCATTCAAAGATTTTTTCTCGTAAAAGACGTATTTTATCCGAAGGCTTGTAGCCTGTAAGTGAAACAAGCGCAGCAGCCTCATCCATTACGTCAATAGCCTTGTCGGGAAGATTTCTGTCGGTAATATATCTGTCGGAAAGATTAACGCAGGCTTCAATAGCCTCTTTATCATAAACGACATTGTGATGCTCTTCGTATTTATGCTTTATGCCCATAAGAATACTTAATGTATCCTCTTTGGTGGGCTGCGAAACCGCTATGGGCTGGAATCTTCTCTCAAGTGCAGCATCCTTTTCAAAATACTTTCTGAATTCTTCTTCTGTTGTGGCGCCGATTAACTGTATTTCTCCGCGCGATAATGCGGGCTTTAAGATATTTGATGCATCAAGTGTGCCCTTTGCACCGCCTGCACCGATCAGAGTGTGAATTTCGTCCATAAAAAGGATTATATTGCCGTCTTCCGATACTTCTTCGATAACGGCCTTCAATCTCTTCTCAAACTCACCACGGTACTGTGTACCTGCCACGAGTGATGACATGTCAAGAGAAAGTATTCTTTTATCTTTTATGATGTCGGGAACGCTTCCGTCTGCCATTCTCTGCGCAAGTCCTTCTACAATAGCTGTTTTGCCTACGCCGGGCTGGCCTACAAGGCAGGGATTGTTCTTGCTTCTTCTTGCAAGTACCTGAATAATACGCATAATCTCGTCATCCCTTCCGATAACGGGATCAAGTTCGCCGTTTGCAGCCATTTCCGTGATGTCTTTTGTATAATCCTCGAGGCTGAATCTCTGAGGACCTTCACCCATGGGACTTTCCTCGGCTCTTACATATTCGTCGGGAATATAGCCTTCATCGTCAAATCCGAAGTTTGCGGCTATTTCTTCCGCAATCTTAGAAACGGGAGTGCCTGTGTCTTTTAGGAGATATAAAAGAAGGTTGTACGCCAGGCATTTATCTTCTGTCACGATGGCATAAAGAATATGCTCCGTACCTATAAGATCGGAACCTGTATCTCTTGCAACTTTTTCTGCGACATCAAGTATCTTTTTTACCTGGGGTGTTAAGTCAAGTTTGCCCTTTACAACCACTTTTCTTAACGATTCGCTTCTTGAATCGAAGCATTTCTTAATGGCTGCACATGTGATTCCGTGAGAATCAAGAATAGTGCCTGCGAGTGATTCGCTGCACTTTGCAAGACCGTATAAAAGATGCTGGGTATCAAGCGCACTTGCACCGAGCGTCTTTCCTATCTGATTGGCATATTTTAGTACCAGTTTGCTCTGTTCGTTTAATTCCATAAATAATTCCCTTATAAAGAAGCCTCTGTTATTTCTAACAGAGGCTTTAAAATTTATTAGATATCAATGAAATCTATGTCGTCGTCATCATCCACGTCGTCATAATATTCATCATCCTCGGCTTCGTCATCAACCTCGGTAGTAAAGTAATTTAAGAACTTGTCTTTTGCTTTCGCCGCTTTACTCTGCTTGGGTTCTTTTTCTGCTCTTGCCGAAGTTCTGTCTTCTCTTGAAGAACGTCCTCTGGAATTCTCTATTGAAGAAACGGGGATTTCGTCTTCATCTTCTTCGTCTTCATAATCGTCATAGTCGTAATCGTCGTCATTTTCAACGCCCTTTGAAAGTTTTAACGCCATGAAGAATACTGCTGCAAGAAGAAGGATAATTACAATAATAAGAACTATAAGGATAACCTTTAAGTCGATTCCGAAAATCTTTCCTGCGGAATCTTTATCTTTCTTCTTGGCTGTTGCCTCGAAGAGTCCGTCGTATGCGACGTATGTGCTGTTCTTCTCATCGAGAACATACCATCCGGTAATCTCTCTTTCGTTCATACCGTAGATGATGTAGAAATCGCCTTTATGCCATACCTTTTCGCCTGTCTCAAGCTGAACTTCTTCAAATCCGTCAGGAAGATTGGTAGGAGCTTCGTAAGGCTGAAGAGGTGTGATACCTTTCTTAACTTCTGCAGGTTCTTCTGTTGCAGGAGTATCAGGATTCTCTACGGGTTCATCCGTACCTGTTTCTGTTGTGCCGGGATCTTCGGGTGTTGTGGTATCGGGATTATCCGTAGTTGTTGAATCGATGTTTGTTTCAGCAGGTGTATTGGTGGGTTTTGTGAATGTAAGAAGGTCGCTTCTTATGAAACCTGATTTGTTTGCACCGTCTGCCGTAAATGTAACTTTGTACCACTTGTATCCGTCGGAAGCTGAAGCTTCACCTGTAACTGTAACTTCTGTATTCTTCTGAGCCTTTGCAATTAAGTCTGAAGAAGCTGAAGCCTGTGAACGGATATTAACCACATCACCTGCGATGTATGCGGGCTTTGCATCAACGTTTGTTACGTTGGTTGTTGTGGTTGTAGTTGTGGTTGTAGTTGTAGTGTTTGTGTTTGTGTTAGTGTTTGTATTGGTATTAGTGTTTGTATTGTTGTTTGTGGTTGCAGCATCGCCCTTGGTAATGAAGTCTGCTCTTACATAACCTGTGGTTCCTGTAGCAGTTGTAATCTTGTACCAGAGTACGTTCTGTGCATTTGTCTTCTCTTCAACAATGGTAACCTTGTCACCGGAATTAACTTTACCCAGAGAAGTACTTGTTGCATCTGCTTCCGAACGAATATTTACGTTTGAATCATTTACCGTACCTGTTGTATCTGCCTTAGCTGTTATAGGTAAAAGGAAAAGACAAACAAGAAGAATTGCAAATGCCGAAATTCCGTTTCTCCAAAAGTTTTTTCTATTAATTAATTTCATCTGTTAATCACCTCGTAAAATGTATTTATACATCTAATAAAATATACATTTTTTTACTTAAAAAGTCAAATCTGCACCTATGCTTCGTCTATAGCCTTGCCTATATCGTGACGCATGTATTTGTTGTCAAAATCAACCCATTCCGTCGCTTCGTAGGCTTTCTTTCTGGCCTCTTTTAAATCGTTTCCGAGTGCTGTAATACCAAGTACTCTTCCGCCGTTTGTAACCACCTTGCCATCAACGATTTTGCTGCCCGCATGGAAGCAGAAATAATCTTCTTTTCCGTTGAAATTCTCAAGACCTCTGATTTCTTTTCCTTTTTCGTAAGAAACAGGATATCCGTCACTTGCAAGTACTACGCATACTGCTGCATTGTCTTCGAATTCAAGATCAATCTTATCAAGTCTTCCTTCGATACATGCTTCGAATACATCCACGATATCATTCTTCATTCTCGGAAGAACAACCTGTGTCTCGGGATCGCCGAATCTTGCATTGTATTCAAGAACTCTGGGGCCTTCAGAGGTTAACATAAGTCCGAAGAAGATAACTCCCTTGAAATCTCTGTCCTCTGATCTCATTGCATCCACAGTTGCCTGATAAATGTATTTCTTACAGAAATCATCCACTCTGTCGGTATAGAAAGGTGAAGGAGAAAATGTTCCCATACCGCCTGTATTTAAGCCTTCGTCATTGTCTTTGGCTCTTTTATGATCCTGCGCAGATGTCATGATCTTGATTGTCTTTCCGTCGGTAAATGATAATACGCTGACTTCCCTTCCTGTAAGGAACTCTTCGATTACCATCTTATTGCCTGCGCTGCCGAATTTCTTGTCATCCATAATTTCGTGGATGCCAGCAACGGCTTCGTCGTAATCTTTGCAGATAAGAACACCTTTTCCGAGTGCAAGACCGTCTGCCTTAAGCACGATGGGGAATTTGCACTGATCAAGGAATTTAATTGCAGGTTCGGATTCCTCAAATACTTCGTACTTTGCAGTGGGAATATTGTATTTTTTCATCAAATCCTTTGAAAAAGCCTTGCTTCCTTCGAGGATAGCAGCTTTTTTGTTGGGTCCGAATACCTTTAATCCTGCTGTTTCAAGTACATCCACAATGCCTGCTACCAAAGGATCGTCAGGTCCGACAACAACCATGTCAACCTGTTTTTCCAATGCATACATTGCAACCTTGTCAAATTCCATTACTCCGATAGGAGCACATTCCGCAAGTTCTGCTATGCCGGCATTTCCGGGTACGCAGTAAATTTTATCCACTCTTTCACTCTTAGATATTGCTTTTACGATGGCATGTTCTCTTCCGCCGCCGCCGACTACAAGTATTTTCATTTTGTCTCTTTCGTCTCCTTTGCAATCAAACCAATACTTTCGGGTAATATAATCCATTCAGCCTGTTCCATGACTCTTCTCTGAAGAATCTCGGGCGTATCGCCGTCAAGAACTTCGACTGCTTTCTGCATAATAATCGGACCCGTGTCCGTTCCTTCATCCACATAGTGAACAGTGGCTCCGGTAATCTTCACGCCTCTTGCAAGAGCCGCTTCGTGTACCTTGAGTCCGTAATATCCTGTTCCGCAAAATGAAGGGATAAGCGAGGGATGAATGTTTATAATTCTTCCTCTGTAAGCTTCGATAACAATCTTCGGAATAACTACAAGGAAGCCTGCAAGCACAACGAGGTCGGGATTAAAATCATTCAAAGCATCAAGGAATGCCTTGTTGAATTCCTCTCTGTCGGCAAATGATTTCGGAGATACGCAGATTCCCTTTACTCCTGCATTCTTAGCTCTCTCAAGCGCATATGCGTTAGGATTATTGGAAATAACTCCTACAATCTCGGTATTCTGTAATTTTCCGTTTTCAATCGAATCAATAATTGCCTGAAGGTTTGTACCGCCGCCCGATACACAGACAACAATTTTTAACATAATTCAACTCCCTTAGTGCCGTTCTTGCACTTACCTACGATATAAGGTTCCTCGCCTGCTGCCTTAATTGCAGCCATTGCCTTGTCAGCATCTGCGGGATCAACTGCAACAACCATTCCGAGACCCATGTTGAAAGTGTTGTACATCATTTCTTCTGCGATGTTGCCTTCTTTCTGGATAAGTCCAAAGATAGCGGGTACGGGATAAGAATCCTTCTTTACCTCTGCAACAATGCCTTCGGGAAGCATTCTGGGAATGTTCTCATAAAATCCACCGCCTGTAATGTGGCTGCAGCCCTTTAATACAACACCTGCATCTTTTACGCTCTTTAAAGCCTTAACATAAATCTTTGTGGGAGCAATGAGTGCTTCGCCGAGTGTTGTTCCGAGTTCGTCTCTGTAGCGGTTTAAATTGTCTTCTGTCATTCTGAAAACTTTTCTGACTAAAGAGAAACCGTTTGAATGAACACCGCTTGAAGCGATACCGATGAGAATGTCACCGTCTTTTATGTTCTGGCCTGTGATGAGGTCTTTTCTGTCAACAACACCAACAGCAAATCCTGCAAGATCATATTCGTCTTCAGGCATAAGTCCGGGATGTTCTGCTGTTTCGCCGCCGATTAAAGCACAGCCTGACTGCTTGCAGCCTTCTGCCACACCTTTTACGATGGTAGCGATTTTCTCGGGAATGTTTTTGCCGCATGCTATGTAATCAAGGAAAAACAAAGGCTCGCCGCCCGCACATGCAACATCGTTTACGCACATTGCTACAGCGTCAATACCGATAGTATCATGCTTGTCGAGAAGAAATGCCAGTTTAACCTTTGTTCCGCATCCGTCAGTACCGGACAAAAGAACAGGGTCATCCATTTCTTTTAATTTGCTCATTGAAAAAGCGCCTGAGAATCCTCCGATTCCTCCAAGTACTTCTTCCCTGAATGTTTCTTTTACAAAACCTTTCATCAGTTCGACAGATTTGTAACCTGCCTCGATGTCAACTCCGGACGATTTGTAATCCATTTTTTTCTCCTTAAAAAATAAATATTTTAATCCCTATACTTTATGGTATTTGCCTACCAATTTTAATAATTTTTGTATCCGACTTCCTGTAATCTTGCGTCTTTTTCCTGAACGCTTCTTTTAAGTGATTCGGAATAATCTTTTAATTTCTGTAAAAGTTCCGCATCAGATGTAGCGAGAATCTTGGCTGCAAGAATGCCTGCGTTTGCCCCGCCGTTAATAGCCACTGTGGCTACGGGAATGCCTGAAGGCATCTGTACTATCGAATAAAGCGAATCCTTACCGCCAAGGCTTGTTGTATGCATGGGTATGCCTATAACGGGCATGGGGAAGATTGCCGCACACATACCGGGTAAATGTGCTGCCATTCCCGCACCTGCGATGATCACTTTAAAGCCTTTTGATTCGGCAGTTTTAGCATATTCAAAGAACACATCGGGTTCTCTGTGTGCGGAGATGATAGTCATCTCATAAGAAATTCCAAATTTGTCGAGCATTTCTGCTGCTTTGCTCATTACGGGCATATCGGAATCCGAGCCCATTACTATTCCAACCTGTGCCATTTTTATCTCCTTTTTACCACTCGCTGTGAATATCAAACAGCTCGCCGGTACTCTTATTGTTTATCATCATTTCGTCGTTTTTGTATGCCGCTTTAAAACCATATAAGTTTCCGTCAGCATCCGTGAGTGTAATAAATGTATCCAAATCGGTTCTGACAGGTCTTACTATGGTGCCTTTCTTTAAAGTTTTTTCAACATCTGTAGGCTTGTAATCGCTATCAACTTCGTAACCCTTAATATCTGTAGTCGGGGTATACGCATAGTATTTTTCCCATTCATCATATAAAGCGTAATCGAAATATTTGCCAAACTCGAGTTCGCCGTCATCACCAACCCATACAGGGATTGTAGGGAATTCAAAATTATTGCCAAAGAATGTGTTTGCAGCAAGTGTTGTTTCTCGAAGTTCATTGGTATCAAAGTAAATTCCGCCCTGGTAAGCAGCGATTTCTTCGAATTCTTTACCGTTAAACTCATATATCTGCAAATACTCTACACCATCAAAGAAGTAGTTCTGAACATACAGATAATCTTTTCCGTTTTTCCTGATGATATAGATGGTGGGGTCCATAAAGGAACCGTCAATTCTTATATCCTGATAATAATCGGGTGCGCCGTACACATATAAATGAGTATATGTATCCGAATAGAACTGATATTCTTCATTCCATTCTTTTTCCCAGCCAAAGCTTAAAGCATATTCTTTATCACCAAGATACATCGGATAGGAAACGCATTTTGAAACATGCATTACATATTCTTCGTCTGCATCTTTAAAATACTCGGAATTAAGATATTCGGGATATTCATCGTAATTGATGAATACTATCTGATGTCCCGAAGCATATGCGGCAAGTGCATAATCGCCGAAGTAAATAGCCACGCCGTCATAGTTTAAGGACCAGTTTGTTCCTTCTCCGTCTATCAGACTGTCAACATAGAGTTTAACATCTTCTTTTAACTCTTCTTCAGTTTCGGAGAAGAAAATTTCTTTGTCATAATTCTCATACAGCTCATCTGTAATGATATCAACAAGTCCGTCTGTCTTTACGACAACATCATTAAAATTAATGGCCTCTCCTGTCTGGGAATTATAGGCGAATCCGCCTTCATAGGCTCCGCCGTGAGCTCCGCCGTAATAAACCGATGCATAGTTTCCTGTGGTGAAAACCTTCTGATCTGCTCTTATAATGCCCTTGTAATCATACTCATAAAAGACAGGACCCCAGTTGAGATCTTCAACATCAGACCACATCTCATCAAAATCGCTCTCAAAACCTTCAAATATTTCGGTGAGCGCTTCTTCGTTGCTTGCGTTTACATCCGACATCTTATTGGCAAGTTCAACATATTCATAATCATTATACTCAGACGAATTAACGTAAATGTTTGTATATCCGGTATCGATTATCTTGATGCTGCTATAGTCATTTTCATCCAGATGTTTATCCTTAACAGTGTAATCATATGCCGAATAAATGGGATATGATCTGTATTCGGGATGGGACTCTGTATTACCCTGATTACCGTTATCATCGGGATTGTCAGGGTTTACTGTATTGTTCTGATCGCCGTTGTTTGCACTGCTTGTATTATCGTTTCCCGAATTGGAATTAACAATGGTTGCAACTGCATCATTGGAATCTTTGTCGCCTGCGTTATTTACGCCTGTAGGAAGGCATGCTACCAAACTTAAAATCATGGTTCCGGCTACTAATCCGGCAACATATTTCTTCATATCATCCTCCATAAAACCGTGGAAATTTCTACTTTTTTACATAAACCCACAGATATAGTTATTTTACTACAAACTGACGCATTTCTCAACAATAAATCACTTTAGTATACGTCTTTATATCATATATACGTAAAAAGAAGAGAAGTTTTTTGGCTTCTCTTCTTAATCGGTTTACTTTGCTAGTATCATCATGATTTTATTTGATCTGTTTACAAACTTGGTCATCTCATCAGGTGATAAAGGTCCATGCTGGATGAGGGCTAAGTCAAAGAGCTGTTCGCAGATAAGACCTACATTCTCTCCTTCTTTTTCCTCAATCAGGAACTGAACCAGCTTGTTGTTTGCATTAAGTACAAGTGTAAGGCCTTCCTTGCTGAATTCGTCGATGCCCATTCCGCTTGCATACATTCTCATCATTTCCTGCATCTTTCTGGTCTCGCCGGACATTGTCATCATTGCGGAAATATCTTTGTTTTTAAGCTTTTCGAGTTTAACCTTGATATTGTCTTTCTTTACAATCTTCTTAAAGAGTTTGGCAAGTTCCTCTTCGTTCGCCTTAAGTTCCTCTTCCACCTTAGCGGAGTTCTTTGTCTTTAAAGCGTCGGATAAATCTTCGTCGATTCTCTTAAAGATTACGCCTTCGTTCTTCATTTCAAGCTGATTGATGAAAGGCATATCTATGTTGTCTGTAAGCATTACCGCATCCATTTTTGCTTTCTTAAACATAGCCACGTACTGGCTCTGCTCAACGGGATCGGTCACGAAATATATTATCTTTTCTTTCTTTTCGTCTTCCTTTGCTTCTTCTGCTTCGGGTTCGATCACTTCAGCTTCTACGGGATTTCCTTCTTCATCCACTGCTTCCTCTGTATCAAGAGGCTTTGTCTCGAGGCATTCGGGAAGTGTCATGTAGTTTCCTTCAAGGTTCTTAAAGAGAATATAATCATTCATCTTTTCACAGAACTTGTCGTCCTTTAAGCAGCCGTATTTGATGAAGGGTGAAATATCTCCCCAGTATTTCTCGTAATTTTCCTTATCGGTCTTGCACATTCCGGAAAGCTTGTCTGCAACTTTCTTGGTGATGTATTCACTGATTTTGTTTACAAATCCGTCGTTCTGAAGTGCTGAACGCGATACGTTCAAAGGAAGGTCGGGACAGTCAAGCACACCTTTTAAAAGAAGCAGGAATTCGGGAATAACCTCTTTTATGTTATCTGCGATAAATACCTGGTTGTTGTAAAGCTTGATGGTTCCTTCGATTGCATCATATTCCATGTTAATCTTAGGAAAGTATAAAATACCCTTAAGATTGAACGGATAATCCATATTTAAATGAATCCAGAAAAGAGGCTCTTTGTAATCGTTAAATACCTTGCGGTAGAATTTAAGATAATCTTCTTTTTCGCACTCTGCGGGATTCTTCATCCACAAAGGATGTGTATCATTTAGAAGCTCGGGACGCTTTTTAATCTTAATCTTAGCCTCGTCCTCGCCCTCTTTCTTTTCAAGTTCTTCGATGACGATATCGCTTTCAAGTTTTTCGCTTGCATTGATTGTCTGGGTTTCCTTGGTGTCTTCCTTTGAAATGTAGATTTCGGTAGGCATGAAGGAACAGTATTTTTTGATGATTTCTTTTGCACGGTATTCGTTGCAGAATTCAACGCAGTCTTCCATTAAGTAAAGAGTAATCTTTGTACCTACTTCAGCCTTGTCGGAGTCTTCCATTGTAAATTCTGTACCGCCGTCACACTCCCAGTGAACAGCCTTTGCGCCTTCTTTATATGAAAGTGTATCGATAGTAACCTTTTCGGAAACCATAAATGCCGAATAAAAACCGAGACCGAAATGGCCGATAATCTGATCGTCATTTGCTTTGTCTTTGTATTTTTCGATGAAATCGGTAGCACCGGAGAAAGCAATCTGATTGATGTATTCCTCAACTTCATCAGCAGTCATACCAAGACCGTTATCCGTAAATGTAATAGTCTTTTTCTCGGGATTAACCGTTACATCGATTCTTTCCTTAAAACCATCGGGAAGAGTATATTCTCCCATCATATCAAGCTTTTTAAGTTTGGTTATTGCGTCGCAGCCGTTAGAGATAAGCTCACGCATGAATATATCGTGGTCTGAATAAAGCCACTTTTTGATAATCGGAAATATGTTTTCCGAATTAATTGATAATGAACCTTTTTTAGCCATTTTTACTCACCTCTTTAGAATATATTATGTGTTAAAAAACACTTATTTTTATCGTACAGTGATAATTATAAAACCGGCATTTTTAAAAGTCAATAAAAAATTAGCACTCAATTTGCTTGAGTGCTAATAAAATCATTTTCCGTCAATCATTATGTCTGTGTAGATATCGAAAAACGAGTCTGTTTTCATTTCTGCGTTGTGGATAATCTTAATGCTTTCCCACTCCTTTTCATTTATGTTTGCAATGATATTGGGTAAGAATTCATTGTATTTTTCTTCGAAAGCCTTTCTCTTGGCTTCGTTAATGATTGCTTCCTTGTTTTCGTTGGTAGCCTTTCTTTCGTATGTGCTGATGCACTTGACTATGTAATATCCGTCCTCGGTTGTGATTACATAGCTTATCTCACCTTCCTCGAGTGCAAATGCCACGTTTTCGTAAGCTTCGGGCATTTCTCCTCTTCTGTAGGTATGTGTACTCTCATCTTCTTCGTTATAAAGAGCACAGAGACTTTCGAAATCGGACTCTGTAACTGCCTTTTCTCTTATTGCCAGAGCTCTTTCTTTGGCTTCAGCCTTAGCTGCATCGGAGTAATCTGTCAGCCTTCCGTGTGTGTCCTCGTGATAAGTCTTTATAAATATCTGTTCAACGGTAATGCTTCTGGCATCGTCATCGCTTATTTCAAAATTCACTTCATCAACGATGGAATTGTAGACCTTTTCCGCCAGAGCATATTCGGAATACATCTGATATACCAAATCCTCGTCGGCGCCAAGTTCAGCCTTTTCGTTTTTCGAAAGGGTCTTCATATATGCCTTGGCTGCTTTTTTAAGAGATTTCTTTTCATCTCCCGAAAGAGTAATCTTCTCTTCCTTGGCCATCAGATTAAGTACTTTGATTCTGGTAACCTTGGCAAGAACCGTTTCCTTAAAAGCATCTTCAATCGTGGTATTGCCTGCGGATGTGGTCCAGATCTGCTCACCGAATGTGGCTTCGTAAGCATTTGCCATATTGGTAAGGTAAATGTTCATCTCACTACGGTTGCAGCTTAAAGTATTGATCCTGAAAACCTCTCCTTCGGCAAATCCTCCGGTAACTACAACCGTTCTGTCGCACGCCGCCATAAGGATAACTGCAAGGAAAACCGATATTATAATTTTAAATCTGTCAAAAAATCTTTTTCGCATTTATTTCCCCTTAGAAAGCTAAATACGTAAAAGGGGAGGCTAAGCCTCCCCGTAATATTAAATCAAAGGATATTTTGCGGTAAGTTCGTCTACGATTGCTCTTGCGTAAGGAATCTTCTCTTCGCCGCCCTTAACGATAGCTGCGATAGCGTCTGCAATCTTATCCATATCTTCGGTATTCATGCCGCGGGATGTAACTGCGGGAGTACCAAGTCTAACACCGCTTGTAACGAAAGGCTTCTGAGGATCGTTGGGAACTGTGTTCTTGTTGGCTGTGATATGAGCCTCGTCGAGCATTTTCTCAACTTCCTTACCTGTGTACTTCTCACCTCTTAAGTCAACGAGCATAAGATGGTTGTCTGTACCGCCTGAAACGATCTTAACGCCTCTTGAAAGAAGACCGTTGCAAAGAGCCTGTGCGTTGTCAATAATGTTCTGTGCATAAACCTTGAACTCAGGTGATAATGCTTCTTTAAAACAAACTGCCTTACCGGCGATAACATGCATTAAAGGTCCGCCCTGGATGCCGGGGAAGATAGCCTTGTTGAAGTTGTACTTCTCTGCTGCTTCCTTGTTTGCAAGAATCATACCGCCTCTGGGTCCGCGGAGTGTTTTATGAGTTGTTGTTGTAACAACATCTGCATAAGGGAAGGGTGAGGGATGAAGGCCTGCAACTACAAGACCTGCGATGTGAGCGATATCTACCATAAGAACCGCACCAACTTCATCACACACTTCTCTGAATTTCTTAAAGTCAATTGTTCTTGCGTAAGCTGAAGCACCTGCAATAATCATTTTGGGCTTGCACTCTAAAGCAAGTTCACGTAATTTATCGTAATCAATGAATCCGTCGTCATTTACGCCGTAAGGTACGACATTGAAGTATTTACCGGACATGTTAACGGGTGAACCGTGTGTGAGATGTCCGCCGTGGTCGAGGTTCATACCCATAATGGTATCCCCGGGATTAAGAATTGCAAACTGAACTGCCATGTTTGCCTGAGCGCCCGAATGAGGCTGAACGTTAGCATAATCACATCCGAAAAGCTCTTTTGCTCTTTCGATTGCAAGGTTTTCAACTACGTCAACACATCCGCATCCGCCGTAATATCTCTTAGCGGGATAACCTTCAGCATACTTGTTTGTAAGGATACTGCCCATAGCAGCCATTACAGCCTTGGATACCCAGTTCTCAGATGCGATAAGCTCGATATGAGAATTCTGTCTTGCTTCTTCATCGCAAATGGCTGAAGCTATCTCGGGATCAACCTTTTTTACTTCTTCCAACGAATACATATATTTGATTCCTCCTAAAAATGCTTATTATTCAAACGTAGACATTATAGCATGTAGTAATCAAAATTGTCACTATTGTTTTTCAGAAAGAAAATTCGGTCTTAAGATTTCCGCAAAGATACTCGTCAGCCTTCTCATAAAAGCAGTTTTCCATATTATGTATCTTAGCGTCCGAAGCATATTCGAACGAATGATGATTAACTACCAGCTTGTAAGTTACGTTTCTGTTTTCGTCATATTCTTTTGTAAGATTAACGCCTGCGTTTTTGAAACCGTAATCGTTTAAGTACTCTCTTACGTCTTTTACGTACTCTGCCTCGCTTCTTTCAACTGCTTCCCTGTACTCGCGTCCTTTTTTATCATTTGCATACGCTTTTACCGAAACACTTAAAACTACCGAGATAATGATTACAGCTGCGATAATTGTTAATAATTTAATTCTTCCGATCATTTCTATATCCTCCCACACAAGGTTTTCTTTTTGTTTACAGGAGGATTATAGCATGGGTACCTGTCCAATAAACGGGACAGCTATTTCACTGCAGAATAATGCCATGTGGTTGTGCCGGCATCGGTTATAAACACGATGGTAAATTCCTGTACGTTACTTTGAGGTACTGTGAATTCCACAACATCAAATGATTCTTCAAAAAAATCTGTTTCTTCAGACACGCATCCTGCATAAACCACATTATAAGAATTATCATATTCGTAAATAAGCCACGAAGGTATTTCAAGACGACCCCGCATACTTTGAACAATATCGCGGTTATCAGATCTTTGCGTACATTCGGCATTAAACTTTATTCTTACCTCATCGCCGGCATTCAGTTCTTTGGGAGGTTCCTGTGTTTCACATTTAAATAAAACCGAATAGGCACTTTCTCCCTTGGAATTATATTCCTTAATATGCTCGGTTTCGTTTCCCGAATATTTGCAGTACTCTTCAGAATTAACAATGTCTTCGTTTGCAGAAAAATCCGCTTTATCGCAAATCCATTTTTTATAACTTTCCTTAGAACTGATCGTATAATCAGGTCCATCCTCTGACAATATTGTGGCTGTTTCCGGTGTTTGTGAACACCCCTGTAAAAACATTCCGCTTAAAAAAAATAAGATAAAGAAATAAATAATTTTGTTATACACATCAAGCCTTCCTTTTTAGTCTTAATTCTTATTCCATCTCTGTCTCAATGCCTAGTTCATTGATTACATCGAGCACCGCGAAGAAATAGTTTTCTCCTCTGTCACTGTTTAAAATTGTTATTCTGTCAATTCTCATTTCGGAAAGACAGTCAAAAAGCGCATCAAGATTTTTTCCGTAATACTCCGGAAACGAAAAAACTTCCTTTAAATATTCATGCGCTTCCTTACGTTCGTTAATTTTCAAAGCATCGATTGTAAATTCCATTTTGCTTCCTTTCATGCGGTCTTAAATTTACCCACTCTGCATATATGTATTAAACCAACCGCTTTCATTCTACCATATATCGTATAAATAGAGCAGATTTATTGTGAAATTTTTATTATGGTAAGCCCTATATAACTATTTTTTGTAATATTTATATAAATAATGAAAGAACTGATTGACTGAAAAATCAAATTATAGTATTCTAAATGCGTTTTTGAAATTGTTAAAGGAATATCAATTATGAAGAGGAATATACAGGTAAACGACAATATTGAAGAGGTTAAAAAGGAAAAAGGCAGCCTCGGCAAAAGAATCCTTAAGGGACTCGGTGCTCTCGGCATTTATTTCCTTATTTTCGCAGCGGTAATTACTTTCTGCGAAATCTTCTTAAGATTTCAGATCTCGGGCAAAATCATAAAAATGAATCTTGCTTTCCTGGCATTCGTGCCTGCGGAGGCTATGTTCTTTGCAATATTCGCGGGATTCTTTAAAAACATCGGAAACAAAATAACTCTTCCGATTCTTATATTAATCATAAATATTTACTACTGCGTTCAGTTTGTATATTACAGAATATTCGGTTCGCTCTTCTCCGTATCAATGATGGGAATGGGCGGTACCGCAGTCGGAAACTTTTTCTGGGCAATGGAAGGCGTGCTTATAGCATCAATCATTTTCCTTACCATATTCCTTGCTCCGACTATTATCTGTATCTTTTTATCACTCGTAAAAAAAATAAAATATCCCGGATATCCCCTGCTCTTACATATACTTCCTATTTTCCTTACAGTAGGATTATGGTTTGCAGGAATACAGGGATTAAAGCTTATCGGAACCGACAGACAGTCTGCATACTACGTTCTTACAAACAACTCTTCCGATACGGATACAACAGCCAATCATCTCGGAACACTTGCTACTTTTATAGTTGAGTCCGGAGCATATTACTTCGGTGTAGGTTCGGGCAATAACGAAAGTACCGAACTTGTAAGTGTTACAAAAGATGATTTTGAACTTGTGGCAGATACATCCGTTCAGGAAACCGTTACAGAAACAGTTGAAGAAAACGCTTCCGAAAACGATGCACAGGTTGAGGAAGTTGTTGAAGAAATCGTATACGATCCCTGGATTGACGAAAGATTCGACTTTGCAACTCTTGCAGAAAATGCAAACGACACAGCTGCAAAGAATATGTATACATTCCTTGCGGAAAGAGAACCCAGTTATAAAAATGAATATACAGGTCTTTTCGAAGGTTACAATCTTATATACATCTGCGCCGAAGGCTTCTGGTCATACGCTTGTAACGAGAAAGTTACACCCACGCTCTACAAAATGCAGAACAACGGTATCGTTCTCGACAACTATTACAACTCATTCTTAAATACAACGACCAACGGTGAATTTGCATTTGCCACTTCGCTCTGGCCCGATGTATCAAGATGGGCAATGTCCGGTACCGATGTCGGAAGTTTCCCTCAGTCCGCAGGCAAATTCATGCCTTACGGTCTCGGTGATTTCTTCGTGGAAAACGGTGTTGAAACTTTCGGATTCCACAACTATTACGGCACTTATTACAGAAGATATCTCTCCTGGCCCAATATCGGTTTTGAAAACTGCAAATTCATGGGTGACATGAAATTCACATCCACCTGGCCTTCAAGCGACCTTGAAATGATGGAGCAGTCGATGGACTATTACCTCGAAAACGACAGATTTATGGCTTACTACATGACCTTTTCCGGTCACGGCCCTTATACAAGCGCCAACTATGTAGCCAGAAAAAATCTTGATACCGTAAAAGAATTGTTGGGCGACGAGTTTGAAAACTACAACAACGAAGCAATCAACTATCTCGCTTCACAGTATGAAGTTGAAAGATCAATGAACTATCTTCTTGAAAGACTTGAAGAAGCAGGAAAACTCGACAATACCGTAATCGTAATGACCGGTGACCATTATCCCTACTATCTCTCCGAATCAGGCAGAACAAGCCTCTGCCAGAAAGAAATTTCGGAACTTGACCAGTATCATTCAACATGTATGATTTACTGTGCAGGACTCGAAGAACCCATCCACTGCGACGAATACTGCTGTAATGTGGATATAGTTCCCACAATCTTAAATCTTTTCAATATTCCGTTTGATTCGAGACTTTTGATGGGTACAGACGTTTTCTCCACCGACAGTATGCACACAGCAATGCTTTACAACAAGAGCTTCTTAAACGATAAGGTTGAGTATAATTCAACCAACCATGAGGCTGTATGGAAAATTGACACTTCCGTATACTGTGAGGAAGCGCTCGATTCATATATAAAGAATTATATGGCATTAAACGATTCATATTATCTTGCAAGTATTAATATGATGAAATACAACTTCTATTTCACCATCTGGAAACAGTCAGGTCTCTTAACAGACGAGGAAATTGCCGCAGAGAACCAGAGAGCTGCAAGAGCCATGGAAATCAATGCCGAGCAGAACGAAATTGAGGCCGAGGCCGAAAGACTTAAGAAAGAGGCCGAAGAAGCCGCTGCTGCAGAAGCAGCTGCACAGGCAGCCGAAGAAGGCGTTACAGAATAATATAATTCATATCATAAAAGAAATCCCGGTACTGCAATGCAGTACCGGGATTTCTTTTTATATTGTTTTTTTCAGATCTGTCCAAGGTAACCCCGGACTAATAATCTTACGATTATTTGTAGAGTTCTACGAGCTTCATTAAGTGCTGATATCTCTCGTTAGCAACCTTCTCTGATTCTGCGAAGAGTTTCTCTGCTCTTTCAGGGAAAGGTTTAACAAGACGAGTATATCTGGACTCGTTGTTAAGGAATTCCTGATATGTTCCGTCACCCTCTTTTGATGTAAGTGTGAACGGATTCTTTCCTTCTGCCTTAAGTGCAGGGTTGAAGGAGAAGAGGTTCCAGTAACCGGCCTTAACAGCTTTCTTCATTTCATCCTGGCAGTGGTTCATACCGCCCTTAGCGATACCGTGAAGTTCGCAAGGAGCATAACCGATGATGAGTGAAGGTCCGTTGTAAGCTTCTGCTTCAGCGATAGCCTTAACAGCCTGTGCAGGGTTAGCACCAAGAGCAATCTGTGCTACATATACGTAACCGTAGCTCATAGCGATTTCTGCAAGAGACTTCTTGCTGATTTCCTTACCTGCTGCTGCGAACTGGCAAACTTCACCGATATTGGAAGCCTTGGAAGCCTGTCCACCTGTATTGGAGTACATTTCTGTATCGAATACGAATACATTTACGTTCTCACCTGAAGCAAGTACATGGTCTAAGCCGCCGAAACCGATATCGTAAGCCCAGCCGTCACCACCGAAGATCCATACGGACTTCTTAGGAAGGTAATCTTTCTTAGCAAGAACTTCTTTAGCCTTATCACATCCGTCAGCTGCTGCTTTTTCAAGTTCTGCAACAAGTGCTGCTGCGTATTCGGAGTTGCAGTTTGTGCAATCCTTTGTTTCGATGAACTTCTCAGCTGCTGCCTTGAATTCTGCGCTTGCCTTTTCGGACTGCATCATTTCTTCGATCTTAGCGATAGCCTGGTTTCTGAGAACCTTCTGGCCTAAGTACATACCAAAGCCGTGCTCTGCGTTATCTTCGAAGAGTGAGTTAGACCAAGCAGGACCCTTCTTGGAATCCTTGTTAACTGTGTAAGGTGATGTAGCTGCAGGGCCACCCCAGATGGATGAACATCCTGTAGCGTTTGAAATATACATATGCTCACCGAAGAGCTGTGTAATAAGTCTTGCATAAGATGTTTCTGCACAACCTGCACATGATCCTGAGAACTCAAGGAGAGGCTGATTGTACTGAGAGTTGATAGGTGTTACGCCGTTTGCAAGTGCGGGCTTAAGCTCTTTCTTGCCAACGTTAGCAACAAGATAATCAAATACGGGCTGTTCAGCTGCCTGTGATTCCTGAGGAACCATCTTAAGAGCTTCGTTAGCCTTAGGACAAACTGTGATACATTCGCCGCAACCCATACAGTCAAGAGGTGATACAGTCATTGTATACTTCATTGAAGGATCGTTAGCATGCTTTGAATCTGCAAGTTTGATATTTGCGGGAGCAGCTGCTACTTCGTTTGCATCGAGGATGAAAGGACGAATTGTAGCATGTGAACATACGAATGCACAGCTGTTACACTGAAGACAAGCTTCTGCGTTCCACTCGGGAACCATAACTGCGGTACCTCTCTTCTCGTATGCTGAAGCACCTGTTTCGAACTGTCCGTCTGCTCTGTCAGCAAATGCGGAAACAGGAAGTGAATAACCATCCATAAGTCCGATGGGATCGAGTAATTCGTTAACCATCTTAACTGTAGCGGGACGGCCTGCTCTTTCAACAGGTTTCTTGTTATCAACTGCGTTAGCCCAGTCAGCGGGAACTGCAACTTCGTGAATTGCATCTACACCGGCATCAATTGCCTTGTAGTTCATTTCAACTACTGCATCACCCTTCTTGGAGTAGGACTTCTTAGCAGCCTGTTTCATAAAGTCAACTGCTTCTTCGATAGGCATAACGTTTGCAAGTTTGAAGAAAGCGGACTGTAAGATTGTGTTGGTTCTCTTACCCATACCGATTTCGATAGCCTTGTCGATAGCGTTGATTGTGTAAAGCTTAATGTTGTTCTTAGCAATGTACTGCTTAGCTTCAGCAGGCATATGCTCGTTGAGTTCTTCGTCTGACCACTGGCAGTTGATCATGTAGATACCGCCGGGCTTAACGTCCTGAACCATCTTGTAACCCTTAACAACATATGAAGGGTTGTGACAAGCAACGAAGTCAGCCTGGTTGATGTAGTAAGGGCTCTTGATGGGCTTGTCACCGAATCTTAAGTGAGAAATGGTGATACCGCCGGTCTTCTTTGAGTCATACTGGAAGTAAGCCTGAATGTACTTGTCTGTATGGTCACCGATAATCTTTGTAGAGTTCTTGTTAGCACCAACTGTACCGTCACCGCCAAGACCCCAGAACTTACACTCTACAGTACCTGCTGCAGATGTAATAGGAGCGGGCTTGATTTCAGGTAAGCTTAAGTTGGTAACGTCATCTACGATACCGATTGTAAATCTAGCCTTAGGAGCATCTTTTGCAAGCTCTGTGTAGATTGCAAAGATTGAAGAAGGACATGTATCCTTTGAACCAAGACCGTAACGTCCGCCGATAAGAACGATGTCGTTAAGACCTGCTTCACGAAGTGTGGTAGCAACATCGAGGTATAAAGGCTCACCGAGTGATCCGGGCTCTTTTGTTCTGTCGAGAACTGCGATTTTCTTAACTGTCTTGGGAAGAACTTTAAGAAGTGCACTTGATACCCAGGGACGATATAAACGAACCTTAATAAGTCCGACTTTCTCACCCTTAGCAAGTAAGTAATCAATTACTTCTTCGGTTACGTCACAAACGGAACCCATAGCAACGATTACTCTGTCAGCATCAGCTGCACCGTAGTAGTTGAACAGATCGTAATCTGTACCGAGTTTTTCGTTTACTTTCTTCATGTATTTTTCAACAACTGCAGGAAGTGCTTCGTAAACTGAGTTACAAGCTTCTCTGTGCTGGAAGAATACGTCATCGTTTTCATGAGAACCTCTCATTGAAGGATGTTCGGGATTAAGAGCATGTGCACGGAATGCTTCAACTGCTTCCATGTTGCACATTTCTTTAAGATCTTCGTAATCCCATGTTTCAATCTTCTGAATTTCATGAGATGTACGGAAACCGTCAAAGAAGTTAAGGAAAGGAACCTTACCTTCGATTGCTGAAAGATGAGCAACGGGTGAAAGATCCATAACTTCCTGAGGATCTGATTCTGCGAGCATTGCAAAACCTGTCTGACGACAAGCATAAACGTCACTGTGATCACCGAAGATGTTAAGGGACTGTGTTGCAACACAACGAGCGGATACATCGAATACACAAGGTAACTGCTCTGCAGCTATTTTGTACATATTGGGAATCATAAGTAAGAGACCCTGTGATGCGGTAAATGTTGTAGTGATGGCACCTGCTGCAAGTGAACCGTGAACCGTACCTGCGGCACCTGCTTCAGACTGCATTTCGGTAACTGTAACTGTGTTGCCGAAAATGTTCTTTCTTCCTTCAGCCGACCACTGATCTACATAGTCAGCCATAGGTGAGGAAGGTGTGATGGGATAAATACCTGCAACTTCAGTAAACGCATAAGCTACATGAGCGGCAGCGGTATTACCATCCATTGACTGTTTTGTTCTAGCCATTATATTTGCCTCCTTAAAAATTTTTCGTAGGAAATCGATCTTAAAAGAACTTGATTTTTGACGTCACAAAATCAAGCAACCCTTTTAAGGTCGCACAGTAAAAATTATAGAATAAAATCCCCCTTTTGTAAATAAATTATTCACTCCAAAATGCCCAATATTAAACATTAAATAATATAAATAATTATTGATAATATTACATATTTCTTCTAATATTGTTATTAGTAAAAGCGAGTACCACAATATAGGCTTTTACTGATTAGTTATGTAAACTATGTGTATGGGGTAAATATGAAATTCAAAGATTATTTTAAAAAGAATCTGATATATATTCTGTCCTTCCCTCTTATTGTAATTGCAGTCTATCTTCCCATTGTTTTTAACAAATCCTACTGCGCAGATCTAGAATATGTTCAGGGTGCAAAAGGTGCAATCTACAACTGGAACGAGCTCGGAAGATACACTTTAATACTTCTCAAAAAAATAAGTTTCACCCCTTTTAACTGGATACTGGAGGGCATACTTTTTATCATCGTCTCTTATCTGACTCTGAATGCCCTTGCATATTTTATGCACCTTGCAAATTCAAGGCTTGATACCCGCCTTATATTCATTCTTTCATGCATTGCTCTGATTTTCCCGACATTCTGCGAGCAGTATTACTTTAAGTTCCAGGCAGCCGAAGTACTCTTCGGTATATTTCTTTTATGTTTGTCCGGAATATTCCTGATAAGGACGATTAACGACGGGGAAAAGCTTCCTTTTGTAATATCTGTTGTGCTCACTACCCTATCTTTCGGTATTTACCAGAGTATGCCCAATATACTCTTGGTTATGTACATAGGTCTTTTCTTAATCCTCTGCTGTACTGCAAAGGAAAAACGCATCTTAAAAAATGCATTTATTACAGTAGTTATCCAGTTTGTTCTTTCTTTTATGGCAAACTATCTCATTGCTCATTTTCTGTGCAAACAGGGAAGTTATTTTTCAGATAAGATTATGTGGAATAAACTTGGTGCTTCTACTTGTATATCTTATATTAAGCATTATTTCAAAGTTGTTCTTTTAGCCGACAGTCCGATGTACTCATTTGCATTTATAGTTGCACTTCTTATAGCTTATATCGCACTGTTTGTTTTCTTTTCAAAAGACATACTCAGAGTTATTCTCACAGTTCTTTCCATATTCGGGTTAATTATCGCACCCTTTGGCATTGCCATAATTCAGGGATTTGAGCCGGATACAAGAACTCAGCTTGCACTACCCTTTTCAATTGCTTTTCTTCTTTTCTTTGCTTTAAGTGTACTCGGAAGAAAAACATATAAAGAGGAAGATGCAGACGAAGGGGAAAAGAAGGACAGCAAGCCGATATACTTCGGTATTATTTTCCTCGCACTTGTTCTCGCATTAAACCTTATACCGTCTCTCCGCCTTGTATATACGAGATATAAAATTATTCAGTCCGACAGGGAACACATCCAAAAAATAGCCGAGGATTTAAAAGAGTATAACTGCTCGGCGGACTCCGAAGATGCTCTCGATGTTATTATCATCGGAACTCTTCCCTTCTATGGAGATTCTGTATGCGTTAAATCTTATTTGGGAACAAAGGAATATATCCTTTTTTCGGCATTTGAACTGGACGCACATACTCCTCCCACATATTTCTTTTCTACCAACAGAATACTGTCCGCAATGGATACGGAAGGATATTATTTTAAAAAGCCAAAAGTCAGCAATAACATGGAAGACGCCAACAACAAAGCAAAAGATATGCCGAAATATCCCGAAAATGGCTATATAAAACAATACAAACATTACGTGCTGGTAAATTTAGGCCGATGATGTAAAAAGGGGAGAACAAATGAAACTTTACACAAAATCCTACAATCCCGACTGGGGACGAATCGTAAATATGGTTGTCGAAAAAAGCGACAAACTCTCCGACACCATAAAAGACAAAACAGTTTTTAAGATGATTGTTCACGAAAAAGGTGAAATCGAGCTTTCCGAAGGCGGCAAATCTTTTAAGATTAAAGAGCCTTCTCTTATTATGATTTCCGACAGGAATTTACCGGACTTTAAAAATATACGTAAAGGAGCGGATACGATTCTGTATTTTATGCCCTCCGTCATAAGAGATGAATTTACTCTTGAGTCTCTGCACTCGGGGAAATATGACGAAGCTTTCGGAACCACCGTATATCAGGATCTTTTTCTTATCAGATACTTTTTTAAAACGAAAGAACTCGAAAACAGAATCATTCCTCTCTCGATGGTCGAGTTAAATAAAATCAAAGGCCTACTCGATTCCATCGACAAAGAACTGACCGAGCAGCACGACGGTTTCTGGCCCTGCAGAAGCAGATCATACTTAATGGAACTTTTGTTTTTCATCGAGTTTTTGTGCCAGACTTTTGAAGACAATAACAATAAATTATCCGAAGAAGATACTATCCTCTCTTTAATCATTGAATATTTAAACGAGCATTATAACGATAATATAACGCTTGAATCCGTCACAAAAAAATTCAGTATTAACCGAAACAAATTAAACGCCATCTTTTTACTCAATACCAAAAAGACCTGCCTTAATTACCTGATGGATTTAAGAATCGATATGGCCAAAATCATGCTTGGCAATACCGAAATTCCTATCAGCGAAGTTTCGGGACGCGTGGGTTATCCCGATCCTAATTATTTTACGAAGATATTCAAAAAACAGACCGGCTTAACTCCTTCCGTTTACAGAAAAAACAGTATTAAGTGCAGATAATACTAAAATCCGTGCAGATATTTCTTTTTTAAAACAGCCTCCTTTTTGTATGATGAAAATACAAAAAGGAGGTTTTATTATGAGACGATTAATACCGTTTTTTGCAATTGTTTTATCAGGAATGCTTTTATTGTCAGGCTGCAGCAAAGAGAATGTTTCAAATGACTCTGCATCAAATGCTGCAGGCGAAACGCAGGCTGAAGAAAGTATCCCGGAGGACTTAAGCTCTCCTGATTCATCCGAAATCGAAGCAGACATAATTGAAGAAAAAGAGCCCATAGTCATTGAGCCCGACAATTCATATATTTACGAAGATCTCTGCAAGGTAAACGCAGATTATGACGAAACCTCAGGCGGTGCCCCGGTTGAAACAATCGTAAAAGAGTTAAGAAAAAAATCCTATGAAGGAATGGTGCTCTTATCCCACACCGTTAACGGTGATACGGATACTGTCAAATACAAAGTCCTTCCGAAGGATATATCAGCCAAAGCCCGTCCGTATATCATCTGCAATGCGGTATTTACCAAAGAAGGTGACGAATGGAGTCTTTCTTCCAGAGAATGGTCCGAATGGGTTATAAAAAGAAACGAATTAAGCGGAAGCAGCTGGGTTGCGGATTCCGAAGAAGCAAAAGATCTTGCCGGACTTTTTGAAAGCGGTTTTGAATTCAAAGAAGGCTCAGATGTTTATATACATATTAAGAGAAACCTGTATTTAATTTCCGCACTTAAAAATGATGACCCTTCCGTATTTGAAACAAAAATCGGAACATCCTTCGGTGGAAGCATATATTACATAAACGATGAGGAAAACAAATCGGTCGACTTTACCTGTACGGAGGGTATTGTAAATGACGAAGGACTTCTCTCTTTCAAACTTGTAACGGAGAACGGAGAAGCAGATTTTGAGCCCGGAAACAGTTACGGTTTTATATCCGACGGATTTTATAAACTGTGCACTTCCGGTAAAACCGATGACTTAAAGAGCGCTGACATAATCGAAAATCTCGATACCTTTGAAGTCACGAGCGAAAGTATCTTTTACGGTGAATGGATAAAAGAAACAGGTGCCCAGAACGGAAATGTAAGTCCCGAGCTGACCTGGGAAAAAGTAGACGGAGCCGGTGCATACGCAATAATGATAACAGACCTTGACACGGATGATTATTTTCTTCACGGATACAGAACGACTGATTCAACCCTTCTTGATCTAGGCGATTTCGGAGATGACGAATATTCGGGTCCCCTCCCTCCGAGCCCTCATAATTACAGAGTATATGTATTTGCACTTAAAAAAGCCGTGGATCCCGGCTTAAGAGTCGCCAAACAGAACTGCCACCCGGAACACCTTTTCGATCTGCTTAACAAAGACAATCCCGGAAACGTAATTGCATACGGAACTGTTACTGCATCGTATGAATATCTCGGCAGAGTATGGTAAAACCGGTCATAAATTAAGGAGGTTTTATTATGAGACGATCAGTACTGGTTTTGACAACAGTTTTATCGGGAATACTCTTATTTGCAGGCTGCATCAATAATACCGAAGAAGCTGCCGCAATCCCTGAAGTTATTGAAACAGTTACGGCTGAAAGCCCTGAAAACGAGAAAAGTTCCCCCGAAGAAAACACTGTCGAAGAAGAAAAGGAACCCATAATCATAGAGCCCGACAATTCTTATATCTGTGAAGGTCTCTGCAAGGTGAATCAGGAATATGACGAAGCCGCAGGCGGCGCTCCGGTTGAAACAATCGTAAAAGAATTAAGAAAAGAATCCTATGAAAGAATGGTACTCTTATCTCATACCGTGGACGGTGACAAAGATACGGTCAGATACAAGGTATTGCCGAAAGATATTTCAGGCATAGCCCACCCTTATATTATCTGCAGCGCAGAATTTACAAAAGACGGCGAAGAATGGGTTCTTTCATCAAAAGAATGGTCCGAGTGGGTTGTTAAAAGCAACGAAATATGCTCAAAATTATGCGGAAGCAGCTGGGTTTCAGATTCCGGAGAAGCAAAGGATCTTGAAAAGCTTTTCGAAAGCGGCTTTACGTTTGATGAGGGCTCAGAAGTTTATATTCATTTCATAAAAACCTTTTCCAGAATAACCGTCCTTGCAAATGAAGACCCTACCGTATTTGAAACAAAGTTCGGAACAGCTTACGAAGGAACCGTTTATTGTTTAAACGAAGACGGGAAGAAAAGTATCGACTTTATCTGTACGGAAGGTATTGTAAATGACGAAGGACTTCTATCTTTCAAACTAGTAACGGAGAACGGAGAAGCAGATTTTGAGCCGGGAAACGGAAACAGTTTTATATCCGACGGATTGTTTAAACTTTGCATTTCGGATGAAAAATCAGACATAAGCAAAGCCGACATTTATGAAAACCTTGATAACTTTGAAGTGACGAGCGAGAGTATCTTTTACGGAGAATGGATAAAGGAAACCGGTGCCAGAAACGGCAATATAAGTCCCGAGTTATCATGGGAAAAAGTCAATGGTGCCGACGCTTATGCATTATTTATGGTAGACCTCGACGAAGGCGATTTTCATATTCACGGATTCGGCATGACGGATGCAAACCATCTGGATTACGGTGAACTCGGCGATAAAGGATATTTAGGTCCCATGCCTTCGGACCCGCATAATTACACAGTTTACGTATTCGCTCTTAAAAAAGCGGTTGAAACGGACATAAGAGGCGATAAGTGGAACTTAGGCGATGCAGAAAAACTTCTGGAAATTCTTAACAAAGACAATCCCGGAAACGCAATTGCTTACGGTTCGGTTACCGCTTCATACGAATATCTTGAGAGGGTATGGTAATTTTATAAAATCTCAGTTAATATAAAATAAACATGCAAAAGGAGGTTTTATTATGCGACGATTTATACTCCCCCTGTCATTAATTATTTCGGGAATGCTTGTTTTTTCAGGATGTGTTAACGACACAACAGAAGTTAACGAAGAACCCACGGTTATTGAAAATACCGTCAGTACTCCTGAGGAAGAAACACCCGAACCGGTTGTCGAGGTTGTTGAAGAGGAAAAAGAACCCATTGTAATTGAGCCTGACAATTCATATATGTATGAAAATCTTTGCAAGGTAAAAGAGGAATACGACGAAACCATTGGCGGTGCGCCGATTGATTTAATCGTAAAAGAATTAAGAAAAGAATCCTACGAAAAAATGGTACTCTTATCGCACACCGTGGACGGCGATACGGATACCGTAAAATACAAAGTCATTCCTCACAATCTTTCGGGCAAAGGTTCGTCATATATCATCTGCTATGCAAATTTCGTAAAAGAAGGCGACGAATGGAGCCTTTCTTCAAAAAGCTGGTCTGACTGGGTAATAAAAAATTACGAATTTTACGGAAGCAGCTGGGTTGCAAATTCCGCTGATGTAAAAGAACTTTCAAAACTTTTCGAAAGCGGTTTTGCATTTGACGATGGCGCATCCGTATACGTTCATTTTAGGAAAAACCTTAATATAATAAGCGTTCTTTCAAACGAAGATCCGTCCGTATTTGAAACAAAATTCGGAACATCCTTCGGCGGAACAATTTATTATAAGAGCGATAACGAAAATACAAGCGTCGACTTTACCTGTCTGGAAGGTACTGTAAATGACGACGGAGTTATTTCTTTCAAGCTCGTAACCGAAAACGGCGAAGAATTCTTCACACCCGGAGAAAGCAGTATCTTTATTTCAGAAGGACTTTATAAACTTTACATGTCAGATAATGCAGACCTTGAAAATGCTGCTGTTCTTGAAAACCTTGATACATTCGAAGTAACGAGTGAGAGTATCTTTTATGATGAATGGATAAAAGAAACAGGATCCGAGAACGGTAATATAAGTCCCGAACTTTCCTGGGAAAAGGTGGACGGTGCGACATCTTATGCGATAATAATGTTAGACCTGGACGTAGAAAATTACATTCTTCACGCATACTGCACGAGTGATACCAATCATATTGATTTGGGCGCAATGGATGAATACTTAGGACCTACTCCAAGGGACCCTCACAATTATGCGGTATATGTATTTGCGCTTAAAGAAGCGGTTGACATTAACTTAACGGTTCCCAAGCATGACTTCAATACGGAAGACCTTTTAGAACTGCTTAATAAGGATAATCCGGGCAATGCGATTTCTTATGGTTCTGTCGGTGCTTCATACGAATATCTTTCTAAAGTTTGGTGATACAAAAAAGGACTCAATGAGTCCTTTTTTTATTTCTCTTTTATTCGGATAAATGAAGTACTTTATCCGCTCTGTTAAGCGCTATTACGAACAAAGGTCCGAATACATAGCAGGAAATCACTTCACCGATAAATACCGAAAGCGAAAGAAGTAAAAGCACGGGAATCATGCTCTCTGCATTTGCAAAGCTTGTAACCTGATATCCGAAGTATAGAACAAAAGGAATTGCAATTGCATTACAGATTACGGTAGGAATCGGAATCAAAAGCGCATGTCTCATTTTTAAAACAGGTCCGTGCTTTTTTCTTATTGCCCTTGCAATAGGGAAAGTCAAAAGTGCGGCAACAAGCGTAGTTAAAGAACCGAAGATAACATCAATCATCGATCCGCCAAAAATATTTGTAATTAAACATCCGATGAATACTCCGAAGATTCCTGCCGGGGAGTAAAAGATAGTCATGCATAAAGCTTCCGCTATTCTGCACTGAATCTCGAGATACGAGAATGTGTATGTGAGCAGGGAAAGCACCACATACAGAGCCGCAATGATTGCAGCCTGAGTAATAAACTTTGTTGTTTTTTTCATTTGGTCTCCTAGTTTTGTTTTAAGTGAGGATGGTCTCGAACTCACTGATAAACAGGTGCCGGACTTTTTTCAAGCCGGCACCTGATATTTAACTTAATCAGCCTTTTTCAAGAGCAAGTGTTCTTGTTGTAAGGTCGCATACTTCTGAAGGTCCGTAGTACTGGATAGCACCGGGGAATGTGAAGCATGTTTCAACTGCCCACTCTTCACGATGAGCTTCGAAATATTTGAAAGG
>JAFYHV010000146.1 GCA_017538995.1 Lachnospiraceae bacterium
AAAATCGCTTACTTAAAGAGTATCCTTGCAGATGAAAAGGTTCTCCTCGGAGTAATCAAGGACGAAATCCTTCTTATCGCAGAAAAGTACGGCGACGACAGACGTACAAAGATCGGATATGATATTTACGATATCACCAACGAAGATTTAATTCCTAACGAAAATACCGTAGTTGCAATGACTTCACTCGGATACATCAAGAGAATGACAGTCGACAACTTTAAGTCGCAGCACAGAGGCGGCCGCGGTATCAAGGGAATGAATACAATAGAAGATGACTATATCGAAGATCTTCTTATGACCACGACACATCATTACATTATGTTCTTTACGAACATGGGTCGTGCGTACAGACTTAAGACATACGAAATTCCCGAATCCGGCAGAACTTCAAGAGGTGTTGCAATTGTTAACCTCTTACAGCTTAACCCCGGAGAGAAGATTTCGGCTATCATTCCTATCAAGGAATACGACGAATCCAGAAATCTCTTCATGGTAACCAAGAAGGGTACCGTTAAGAAGTGCCATATTACGGACTTCTCCAACATCAGAAAGAACGGACTTCTTGCAGTAAGCTTAAGAGACGACGATGAACTTATAGAAGTTAAGTCAACAGATAAAGATACACTCATCTACCTCGTAACAAAACAGGGTATGTGTATCTGCTTCAAGGAAACCGATGTAAGATGCATGGGCAGAACCGCAATGGGTGTAAGAGGTATGAACCTCGCAGACGGCGATGAAATCATCGGTATGCAGCTTGATCACCAGGGCGAAACACTTCTTATCGCTTCCGAACTCGGTATGGGCAAGAGAACCAAGCTCGAAGAGTTCAATGTTCAGAAGCGTGGCGGTAAGGGCGTAAGATGCTACAAGATAACCGAAAAGACCGGTGATGTAGTCGGTGTTAAAGCCGTTAACGACGATCATGAAATCATGATGATTACATCCGCAGGCATTATTATCCAGATTCCTATGGATGACGTATCAATCATCGGCAGACATACATCCGGCGTTAAACTAATCAACCTCGAAAAGGGCGTAAAAGTAGCAAAGATTGCCAAGGTACGTGAGAAGATTTCCGACGGTAATGTAGAGTACGACGAGATTGACGATGCACTTGAGGATATTCCCGAGGCAGAGGAAATCGAAGATGAAAACCTTATTTTCCCCGTTGAGGAAGAAGAGGAAGAGTAAAATTCAATTATAATTCTAAATTCTATGAATGCTCCCGCATATCTGCGGGAGCATTCAAATCATTAATCTGTTTTTTCCCTGAAACTTTTGAATATTGAAAAATGTATTTACAGATGGTTTTTATAATTTTCATTTGCAACTAAATTTAGTTGCAAAAATATAGAAAGTGGGGGATAATATAATTGAGCAGATGGAAAAAAATCGAAGAAAAATATAAAAGAAAGAATAGAGATATCACTTTTGATGAAATGGTTACTCTTTTAAACCATTACGGATATGAAAGAGATGAAAAAGGAAGAACCAGCGGTTCTCGAATAAGATTTACCTGCGAAAATCATGCAGACATATTGATGCACAAGCCTCATCCACAGAATACACTAAAAGAATATGTCGTAAATGATTTATATGAATTATTTAAATCGGAGGGATTTTGGAATGAATAAGGATTTTGAATATAAAGGATATATAGGAAGTATAGATTTTTCGGTTGAGGATAAAATCTTTTATGGTAAAGTTCTTGGAATAAGGGCATTAATCTCGTATGAAGGAAAAAACGGAGAAGAACTGATAGAAGATTTCCATAAAGCAGTGGATGATTACCTGGACCTCTGTAAGGAAAGAGGAACAGAGCCTGAAAGACCATATAAAGGGACATTCAATGTTAGAATTTCTCCGGATTTACACAGAGATGCAGTTATCTGTGCGAGCAATCAGAAAACAACCTTAAATAATCTCGTGGAAAGAGCAATAAAAGAATATATTAATGCGTAAAAGGTGATTTTATGAATTCTAAAGAAGAAAAACTATTAAAAATTGGTGAACTGGCGAAGCTTTCGGGTGTTTCCGTTAAAGCTTTACATGTTTATGAGAAAAAGGACATCATAAAACCGGTTAAGATCGATGAAAATACGGGGTACCGTTATTATTCGCCCGATCAGTTTCGTTTAGTTGAGGCTCTGATAGAATTACAAGACATGGGCTTTACGTTGGATGAGATTTCCAAGATTTTGTCCGGAAAATGCTCAAAAGACGAGGTTTCGTCCATGTTTGACGAAAAAAAGACACTGCTACAGGAGAGAATCTGGAAACTCGAGGCAAAAATTAAGGAATTGTCCGTAATAAAGGACAGAATGAATGAAGGAAAAGAGGCAGATCGCATCAAAGAAATGACAGATGAAGAAAGAGCAGCATTCCTTGCAAAACTTGTTGTCATTAATGAAGAAGGTGTAAGACAATTTTTAAGCGAGATTTTATGGCTATAATTTCATAAAAAAAGTGGACAAAATTTAATTTCCGGATAAAAATCTATAGTTTGTCTGTAAAAAAAATAGAATTTGACAGTATAAAAATAGTTAAAAACAGATTACAATACAATATGACAAAGGTAGGACACATGAGTGTCAAAAAACCTTCGACATTTTGTTTTTTGTAATTTGTTTTTTATTTTTGAATTATGACATCAGCTGCAATCATTAATTTTATCATGGAGAACGGAATTTCAATTGTCGGAATAGTCATGATCCTGCTGTTTGCAGTTTTCTCATTCATCCTGAATGTTGTTTACCCCGCAATAAATCATAATTCAAAGAAAAAAACAAAACACCAACATTGATATTAAATTTTATTTAATATAACATATCCCTCTTCCATAATAAGAAATGCTCACCAAACTTAGTTCGGTGAGCATTTCTCCTTTTTATTTCTTTTCAGAATCAAGAATCTCTTCAATTCGCGCCGCTCCGGCCAGATTGGTTTTCATTCCGTTTAATCCTGCATTTACGATGAAGCTGCCTTTCATCATTTCCGCACGGTACTGGGTGATTTTTAGAAGTTGGGCATAATCTTTTACACCTACACCCATCATACTATTTCCGCAAAGCAGTAGCAACACGTAACCGAGATTACCGGTAATAATATTGAAAAATGAAGACCAGGCTGTGAGAGTATGAGCTTTTACGTTTTGGATAAGTATCTCTTTGCTGGCTTCCTCGACTTTTTTAAGAACAATTTCCTCACCGTCGAAAACACTAATTGATTCTTTGGCATTTATGACAGGCTCGATCCAGTTGGTATAATTTGCATACGATTCCTGGGATTTTTTCCTGTAATAGGGAATTTTTCTTATGATTATGATGCTGCTTAATATAAAGAAAGGCACCGTCACCACGATGGTCAGAAGGTAAAGCGAGGGGTTTAAAATAAGGAGAATTACGGATGAAAAAATAATATTAAAGGTCGCAATCGCGGTATGCATAAGGTTAACGGGAGTTGTAAGATAGTCATTTACGCGGTCGACATCATTGTTTAATCGTGTGATTAAATCGCCGGCGGAGTAGGCTGCCATTTCCTCGCCGTTACGGGATAAAATGTGATTAAGAAGTCTGTTTCTAAGCCTTTTTTGAAGAAGCATGTCCGCTTTTACGGAGATAGCGGCCCAGATTGTGACATTATATCCAAATAAAAGAACGGTAAAAAGAAGGAAAGTGCCAAAGGTCTTTAAGAGATTTTCGCTTTGTCCTTTTTCGGCTAAACGTATAAAAGATTCGAGCATATTTGCAGAAATGACACCGTTTAGAAAATCGAAAGGAAGGCGCAGTAAAAGAATGAGAATAAAGAATTTAAGCATTCCGATGTCTTTTAAAATTTTCCATACTTTTTTGTTCATGGTTTTATTCCTATATTTCTAAATTTCTGACAGTTTTCCGTTTTCCATAAGGAAAATACGGTCGTATCCAACAAGGTGTTTTTTTCTGTGAGTCACGTGAATCACGGTTTTGCCTTCGGTAAAGTGATTGATGGCTTCAAGAACCGATGCTGCGTTTTCGCCGTCAAGAGCGGAGGTCGGTTCGTCGAGTAAGAGGATTTTCGAATCCTTAAACATAGCTCTCGCGATGGCTATACGCTGGGCCTGTCCGCCGGAAAGTTCGTCCGCGCTGTCTCCGATATAGGTATCAAGCCCTTCGGGCAAAGAATCAATCCATTTTTTAAGATTGGCCGATTCGATGATTTTTTCTATTTTAGAAGCCTCATATTCGTGGCCCATAGTGATATTTTCGAGAATTGAAAGTGGCAGGAGCATGGGAGACTGCATTACCACGGAAACCTTTTTTATGATCTCATCTGGAAGATTTTCGTCGTCGACAATTATTTCGCCCGAAGAAGGAACGTAAAGTCCTGCCATCAGTTTAAGTAATGTACTTTTACCGCATCCGCTTTCCCCGACAATACCGATTTTTTCGCCTTCGGCGACAAAAAGGGAAAGGTTTTCAAATATGGATGCATTTTCGTAATTAAATGATACATTTTTAAGTTCAATCATATTTTTCTCCGTTTATTCAATATCTATACGTGAAAGGTTGGTCGTAAATACCTTAAAATTGGCAATCCAGTTTGGCAGGTTCATGATCGATTCTGAAAGGCTCCCCTGCATTATTACAAAGACAATGAGTGTACCCATTAAAATGTCGCCTCGAATAACCATAAAACCTCCGATTAATAACAAAAGAAGAAGAGGAATTCTCGATAACACACCTGAGAGAGTATTGTATAAAGCAGAAAGGCGACCCATTTTTTCCCACTGTTTTTTCCAAACATCGAAACTTTCGTTATATGCATTAAGGCAAAGCTTTTCACCGGAAAAGATTTTTACGGAAGGAAAGGCGTGAATGAGAGAATATGCGACTTTATTCATTTTGTTTTTTTCGTTTTGCGCGAGCGAAACGATGGTTGAAAGACGCCTGCTTGAAAAACTGACGTAAACTAGTATAAGAAGCGTCGGAACTATAATGACAAGGGTTAAAAGTACATTTTGTAAAAGAAGATAAACAGTTACAAGCACAGCCATAATAAGCATTCCCGCAATGTCAAAAAGCGTATTTGAAAGATAATTGTTTGCCTGGGCTAGTTCATTCTGTGCAACGGACATAGCCAGGGAAGCGCTGGTTTTTTCTTTTACGGTTTTTTTAATCAGCCTCTTGGCATAGCCCATACGAAGGGAGTGAGCCATTTTTTCGGTCGAAAGCCTTCCTAAGTACTGCTTTAAAAGAAGCGTAAATGCGTTCGATGCCATGAGACAGGCGATAAGAAAGATAAAAGAAAGCGTAATCGATGAACGGCTCTCAATATGGTTGACCAGTTTTCCGATTAAATATACAAAGGTCATTTGTGACAGATTTGATAAAATCGTCATAAGTATTCCAAGAGCAACCCATATTTTATTTCGTTTTATAAGTAAAAGAAGATTTTCCATTTTTATTCCTTACATATCTTTTATGAGCTTAATTTCCTTTGTTAAGCAGAGTATAAACTCGGTCCCAAGGGACGAGTCAATTGCAAATTTGCGAAAAAATCTATTTTATATAAGAGGGAAAAAATACGGTTTTTCATAAAAGACTTGAATAATCAAAATAAAAGGCGCATTATATGAAACGATAAATTGTTGTCGTATTTTTGGGAAGATTTTTAGGAAATGGAAGCATACAGCATATTTAAGGATCTTGCGATAATCATCATTGTTGCCAAGCTTTTCGGACTGATAGCCAGAAAATGCAAGGCGCCGCAGGTTGTCGGAGAAATAATTGCCGGTCTTTTAATCGGTCCGTGTCTTTTAGGATGGGTACAGACCAATGATTTTATTCTGCAGATGGCGGAAATCGGCGTAATTCTCCTGATGTTCTCCGCAGGACTTGAGACAAATTTAAAAGACCTCGTAAAAACAGGACCCATGGCGTTCGGTATCGCATGCGCCGGAGTTTTTGTTCCTCTTGTGGGCGGAACACTTCTTTATTTATGCTTTTACGGATTTGATAAAATCGGAAGCGAACAGTTCTTCAAAGCTCTGTTTATGGGAACGATTATGACCGCAACAAGTGTTTCGAT
>JAFYHV010000147.1 GCA_017538995.1 Lachnospiraceae bacterium
AAAAGAAAAAGAAGAAGAAAAATCGGGTATAGTTGCGGCTGCAACCAAGAAGGCTCCTGACAAGGCTCAGAGCGCTCCTAAAGGAAAGATCAGACAATATGTCAATGAGAACCCTCAAAGCGCTTATACGGCCCGTGAGACACCCACAAAGCCCGTTTCCACACCTACTGCAGCAAAACCGGCAAAACCTTCGGCAGAACAGACAGGCCAGGCGAAAGAAATGCCTTCATTCTCGTCGCTTAAAAAACCCGGCGCAGTTTCAGGCTCACAGCAGACTAATACTCAGTCCAGAGTATTCGAAAGAAAAGATACGGCACCTATATATTTTAAGGATACCGATACTGCGGCAAAGAAGCCTGCAGATACAAACAAGACTGCAAACAAATCAAACGATTCCGTTACAAGCGCTGCTCTTAAGACCAGAGTCTGGATAAGAGACGACGATTAGAGAGAGAAATATGGTACTTTTAGACAATATCAAAACTGAACTTTTATCGCTTAAGGATACGCTTAATCAGGTTAAGCTTTCCTGTGATATCGAAAGAAAAGAAGAGAGAGTGGCCGAACTTGAGCGTGAAATGCAGGAGCCTACTTTCTGGAACGATGTCGACAGGGCAAACAAATTAAGCACAGAATGTAAGCTCTTTAAGCAGTCGATAGATGATGTAAAGACTCTGGAGAATCAGTTTAACGATATCCTTGAATTCATCGATATAGCAGGTGAGGAAGAGGGTATGGAAGAAGAAATTGTTTCCGAGTTTGAGAAGTTTAAATCAAAGCTTGAAGACATGAGAATATCCATGCTTTTATCAGGCGAGCATGACGCATGCAATGCTATTTTAAGACTTAATGCAGGCGCAGGCGGAACCGAGAGCTGTGACTGGGTAAGCATTCTTTACAGAATGTATACCAGATGGGCAGAAAAGAAGGGCTTCCAGGTAGAAGTCCTAGACTATCTTGAAGGCGATGAAGCAGGCATAAAATCAGTTGCATGGCAGGTAAACGGTCCCAATGCATACGGATATTTAAAGGGTGAAAAGGGCGTTCACAGACTCGTTAGAATTTCACCTTTTAATGCACAGGGTAAAAGACAGACATCCTTTGCTTCCCTTGATGTAATGCCCGAGCTTGCGGATGACAATGAAGTGGAAATTAATCCCGATGATTTAAAGATAGATACATACCGTTCGTCGGGTGCCGGCGGACAGCACATCAACAAGACTTCTTCGGCTGTAAGAATCACTCACCTTCCTACAGGTGTAGTGGTACAGTGTCAGAATGAGCGAAGCCAGTTCCAGAACAAAGACAAGGCTATGCAGATGTTAAAAGCAAAGCTCTTAATTCTCATGGAAGAGGCTAATGCTGCCAAGTTAGATGACATTAGAGGTGAAGTGCTTGAGAACGGTTTCGGAAGCCAGATAAGATCCTATGTGCTTCAGCCTTACACGATGGTAAAAGATTTAAGAACAAACGAAGAATCGGGCAATGCTTCTGCAGTGCTCGACGGCGATCTGGATCCTTTTATTAATGCTTACTTAAAGTGGAAGAGTCTGGGAAACTAAAAGATTATTCGGTTAATACCGATTCTTTCTTCTGCTTTGAAAGATATTCTTCGCACAGCGATTCGTAAAAGTATGCATATGAAGTATAGGCATAGGGTACTACCCAGAGAAGACCTATAAAGCATGAAAGCAGTCCCAAAAAATACATGGGGATTAACGAAATCTGAAGTGCGATATATTTAAAGAAATTCTTTGCATTCATAAGAGAAAAAGTAATAACCAAAATCCAGGGAAGTCTTGAACCGGGATTGTCGGCTATTACGTAATAAACCGGAGCAAGGTATGCTCTGATAAGATAAAAGATAAGGCTTCCTGCTAAAAACAGTACCATAGTTAAAACAAAACTGTGTATTGTATTTACCGAATAGAAAAACGAATAGATAAGATAAGGCAGCATAACAACCAGATTGATAATAGTTAAAATCAGTGAAATGCTGATGATTGTTTCTGTTGAACCTACAAAGCCCGCAAAGAGATTTGCCGGGCTTGTTTTTTTGGTTGTGATAAATGAAAGATAATAACGGCTGATTCCGTATTCAATCAGTCCCCAGATTGTATTAACAGTGATAAAGAGGGCAATATAAAAAATAAATGCAAACATGTCCGTGCCAAGGATTCCAAGCGACATTAACATTTCGAAAACATTTCTTAAGTTAAAAAGAAAGAACGTAACAAGACAGGGAAGGAGCATGTTTCCAAGCAGTCTTTCCCTTGCGTAACTTCTTATTTCTCTGTTTGTTCTTGCTTTGTATGTTTTCTCAGACATTTATTCTGCCTCAAATAATTATTTGCTCGGCATTTCGGGGAGCATTAACTTAAATTCTTCTGTTACCATTTCTGTATACTCGTCCAAAGACATTCCGTACATTTCCTGCATAATTGCATCATATCTGCCTCTGACCTCGGGATCGTTCTTTATTTTGTAAATACCGAGTGCCATCATACCGCAGTTTAATATAAATGCAAGAATTGCAACAACCAGTGCAGCCTGTGCTGCAAAGTGTCTGGTCTTTAATCTTCCTTTGGAAAGATGCGAAATAATCATCGCAATCGGTGAAAGAATAAAGGGCATAAAAAATACTCCGAGTATTGCAGACACGAAGGATAAGCCCGACAGAGTCAGGGCGCTGTATGCGGTTTTGGCATGTTTTGTTTCGCTTTTTACGTATTCCATAGTCTTGAATTATATCACATTATTATTTTTTGGGAAATGTGATGTTTAAGTCAACATCGCCTTCGATACCGTCAATTCTGCCCTTGTCGGAATACTGCCATACGGTGATTTCGTAAGGGAAGTAAATCTGTGTATCGTAAAGTGCAAACCACTTGTCATATTCGCCGAGCTTGTTTACCTCAACAAGCTTGGTAAATGTATTAAGATTGCCGTAGATGGCGGGATTGTAACCTGCAGCCTTAATAGCATCCATAAAAGCAATAGCGCATTCTGTACGTGATTCTTTTGACTGGTTGTAGCTTCTGGCTTTGTCGTTATAAAGATCCTCAACGTCTATAGCAATAGGATAAGTGATATTGTATCCGTCAATTTCATTTAAAACATATTCGGCTTCTTCTCTTGCTTCAGCAGGATTTATAGCCTGTGTAAAGAAGTAAACTCCCACATCGATACCTGCGGCTGTAGCACCTTCCACATTGGCTTTAAAGTTTTCATCCGTTACAAGTTTGCCGGTTTCATATCCGCGAAGGCCTAATCTTATCATGGCATATTTAACGCCTGAAGCAGCAACCTTTTCCCAATCGATATCGCCCTGGAATTTGGATACGTCGATACCTTTTACGGACTGTGTCTCACCGTCAACCTTATACTCAAGGAAACCTTCACTTGCAATGATGTTTTCATTCTCAAAGTTTGCCTGAGGTATGGTATGGTCTATTTCAACGAATTCGTAATGATTGTTGTTGTAATAAACGAAATATTCGGGGTACATCTTACGAAGCATGCTTACGATACCGTTACTGTTTTCTGCAGTATCCTTAAGCTCAGCATAAAAACCTGCCGTTGCCTGCTCTGCGGCATCTTCTCTGGCAAGTTGTATCATCTCGTCTACTTCGTCCTGAGTATATGTAACTTCAACTACGGTTTCTTCGTTCATTTTAACTTCGTCTTTATATAATTTTACAGACTGATATGCAACTCCTAAAGAAGCGAGAGTGATAAGGCTTAAGAATACTATCGCTATAACATATCCGATTACGCTTTTCTTTTTCTTTTTTTTAGGCTGCAGTTCATTAAACTGTGATTTGTCGCTCATTTTTAGTCCTCTTCCGGGTAAGTATTATTAGTATCAAATTATTAACATTATACTCTAATGAAGGTCTAATATCAAATTTAGGGATATTAATATTGTTTAGATTTATTCTATATGTTACTTTAATTATATGGGGTAGCGCTTTTTTTAGATAATGGGAGAATTCAAAATGAGGAAGAACGTTACAAGAGTTTTAGGCATTGTTTTATCGCTGTTGATGGTTTTATCAGTGATTTCATTTCCGACACTTAAAACAAAGGCTGCAGCCGGAACTATCGACGATTTCGTTGAACGCTGCTACACAGTTACACTTGACAGACATTCTGAGCCGGAAGGCTTTGAATACTGGAAAGGTCAGCTTTTAAATGGTGAGGCTGTAGGCGTTCATGTGGCATACGGATTTTTATTCAGTTCTGAATACACCAAGAAAAACAAAAGCCCTGAAGACTATGTAACAGATCTTTATATGCTTTTTATGGGCAGAGAGCCTGATGAAAAAGGCTATAAAGACTGGGTTGGTCAGTTGAAAGACGGCAAATCCAGAGTGGAAGTTTTTGCGGGTTTCGCAAACTCTCAGGAGTTTTATAACATCTGTGAAAGCTATGGAATTACTGCAGGAAGATTTGTCGTCGGCTATGACAGATTTCAGGTAAACTATGTCAATCTTTTTGTAGAGCGACTTTATAAAGTATGCTTAAACAGAATAGGTGACAGAGACGGACAGAAGAACTGGGTAGAGAAGCTCGTAAAAAAACAAATCACCGGTTCTGAATGTGCAAGAAGCTTTATCCAGAGTCAGGAATATGAAAATCTTGGATTAAGCGATGCAGACTATGTTGAGAACCTTTATATAGCTTTGATGGGCAGAGCATCCGATGCACCCGGAAAGGCTGACTGGCTTACAAAACTTGCAAATGGTATGACCAGAGACGAAGTGTTTGCAGGCTTTGTTAATTCTGTTGAGTTTGATGGTATATGTAGGAAATACAACATAGACAGAGGAACTTATACTGCAACTAAGAAGGGAACATACGATCCGAATAAGCAGAATAATAACAACAATAATAATTCAAACAATCAATACAATGACAAAACGAATTATAAAGTCGGGGATGTGATATTGTTTGGAAAATATCAACAGGATGCAGATGATGATGACGAGATTTTAAGCGTAAAGAGAGATATCGAATGGGAAATCCTTTCTGTTGAAGAGGGAAGAATTCTTGTTATAAGTAAATATGCTCTTGATACTAAGCCGTATAATAATGAAAACAAAAATGTTTCGTGGGAAACCTGTACATTGAGAAAATGGCTTAATAATGATTTTTATAATATTGCATTCAGCAATGAAGAAAAGAAAAAAATCCTTTCGACAACAATTGATAATAAGGCAAATAGTTATTATGGAACGACAGGGGGCAATAATACAACTGATAAAGTATTTTGTCTAAGCATCGAAGAGACTGAGAAATATTTCGGATATTATAGCTTTTTTGATAGCAAAAATAAGCTTGGATACAATCAAAAATTAATCTGTGAACCCACAGCATATGCATGGTTAATCAGTCCATATGGACCGTATATTGAAACAGTGGATCAAGAGTTTAATTACAATTATATTACGGATTACGGTTATACAACCGATGTATTTGGGAAATACGGTTGCTATTGGTGGCTCCGCGATATAAGCCAAAATTCTAATTTTGCCTTATTTGTCTCCGGCAGAGGTGAAGCAGGTCACAGAGACTATGTGAATAGTGATGAACCTGCGGTTCGTCCGGCTATGTACATAGAGTATAAGTCAAATACAGTTAATACTGCTCATACGCATAATTATTACTTAAGAAATACTGACAGCAAGTATTTAAAGAGCGCAGCAACCTGTACAAAAGCAGCAGAATATTATTTTTCATGCGAATGCGGTAAAAAAGATACAAGCAGAACATTCTTATCAGGAAGTTATTTAGGACATGATTGGGATAATGGAACAGTAACAAAAGAAGCAACATTAACGGATAAAGGTATAATTACTTATAAGTGCCAAAGAAGTGGCTGTAATGATACAAAGACAAAAGAGACGCCTTGTATATTAGAGGGTTCAAAAGTCGGTGACATAGTGAAATTCGGTAAATACGAGCAGGACGGTGATACTTCAAACGGAAAAGAAGACATCGAATGGCAAATATTGTCCAAAGAAGAAGGAAAGGTGCTTGTTATAAGTAAATATGCTCTGGATTCTAAGCAGTATCATACAAGTAACGAAGATGTAACATGGGAAACCAGTTACTTAAGAAGCTGGCTTAATCAGGGTTTTTATAAAGCGGCATTTTCTGATAGTGATAAATCAAAAATACAATCTGTAACAATTGAAAATAAGAAAAATTCTCTCTATGGAACGGCAGGCGGAAATAATACTACAGATAAAGTATTTTGTCTAAGCATCGAAGAGCTTAAGAAATACTTCGGGGATTATTACTGGTACAATAGCGAAAAAAAGTTTGGTTACAGTCAAAAATACATCTGCACTCCCACACAGTATGCTATTGACAGAGGAGCAATCAGTTCTGTAATAACAAACACGAATTATAATGATAGTTTAAAGGATTTTGGTTATACATCCGATGTTATCGGGTGCAGTGTGTGCAATTGGTGGCTTCGTTCTCCCGGCAGTAATTCTAAATGTGCCTGCTTTGTCGGCGACTGGGGTTTCACGGGGTCGTTCGTCAATAGCGGTGTGAACACTGGCGGCTATGCGGTACGTCCGGCCTTGTACATAAAGTATTAGACGAATCCATGACCTTATGATAAAATGTGTGTTTGAAATGAAATTTTGGAGGTTTCGATGGACGCATACAAAAAAGAATTTATTGATTTTATGGTAGAAAGCAAAGTGCTTAAATTCGGTGATTTCACCTTAAAGAGCGGAAGAAAATCGCCTTTCTTTATGAATGCCGGCGCATATGTGACCGGATATCAGTTAAAGAAGCTCGGCGAATATTACGCTAAGGCAATTCACGATGTGTACGGAGATGATTTCGACGTACTCTTCGGACCGGCATACAAGGGCATTCCTTTGTCGGTAACTACAGCAATCGCATACAGCGAACTGTACGGAAAAGAAGTCAGATACTGCTCAAACAGAAAAGAAATAAAGGATCACGGTGACACGGGGATTCTTTTAGGATCAAAGCTTAAAGACGGTGACAGAGTGGTTATTATCGAAGACGTAACAACATCAGGCAAGTCAATCGAGGAAACCTTCCCCATCATCAAGGCTCAGGCAGATGTAACAATCGTAGGCCTGATTGTAAGCCTTAACAGAATGGAGAAAGGTCTTAATACAGATAAATGTGCACTTGACGAAATCAAGGAAACATACGGCATTCCTACAGCAGCCATCGTATCCATGGCAGATGTAACAGAAGCTTTATACAACAAAGAGGTTAACGGCGAAGTTATAATCGACGACACCATAAAAGCCGCAATCGACAAGTACTACGAGGAATACGGCGCAAAATAAGACAGTGGGTGAATAAATGTTTAAACTTCCGAATGCGAATTACAAATTTACGGATAAAAAAGTATCGCCATTGTCTGTAATGAGCATAGTGCTTTCATTCATTTCGTTTGTGGCACTTTTGGTTTCACTTATTATGTCATTTAAACTGGCAGGGCAGATAGAAGGAAGAGTGGGAATTACGGCGATTTTATGCCTTGTGTTCTCACTTACTTCCGCCACGCTCTCCATCAGAACATATTTTCAGAAAAACGTTTATCACATTTTTTCTCATATCGGGCTCGGAATAGCAGCGATAAACATTGTTTATCTTATGTATGTGTACGGACTCGGTATGATTGGTTAAAGGAAGAATATGACAGAAAGATACGAATTATCAAAAGAAAGAATTGAAGAAATCATTACGGAAGCGGAAGGACTGGGTATATATGGTCCTTTTTTCGTTTCTGTTTCTAAATATGTGAAGGGTCTTCTTGATATCTACGAGGATATTAAAGTTAACGGTGTCCTGATAGCAGTAGTCCACCGGCATCAGGGCCTCGAACTTGCGACCGATCTTCTCCTTGAACTCCGCTTCGAAGTCCCGCCTAATGACGAACACGACCTTGCCGAAGCCGCCGCGCAGCGCGTCGAAAACGGAGTAGTCGAGAATCGCCTCGCCCGAAGGACCGACAGGGTCGACCTGCTTCAAGCCGCCATAACGCGAGCCCATGCCCGCCGCCAACACTACCAATGTGGGTTTCATATGCATATATTATAGCATAAATGCGGCGCAGGGCAGACCGCCCATTGCATTTCTGCGTGTTTTGGCTTCAGTGCTTGGCT
>JAFYHV010000148.1 GCA_017538995.1 Lachnospiraceae bacterium
CTTGAGCAGATAAAGTGTAAACAATTTTAAGGAGGAATTCATAAATGGAACCCATTCAAAGCATTGATGCAGAAGACGATCAGTTTGCGTATCGTTACGATACCCAGCTTCTGATTGACAGAAGAGACAAGGATCTCGACGAGGATGAAATTTCGGATTACATCACATCACATTTCGAAGGCAATTCTCTTATTGCCGCAGGTGACGAAGACCTGATTAAAATCCATTTTCATACAAACGAGCCCTGGAAAGTGTTAGAGTACTGCAACACTGTCGGTGAAATTTACGATATCGTTGTCGAAGACATGATACGTCAGTCTAACGGACTTCAGGGATAGTTCTTTTTAGAGAATTAGGGGTAATTACTTTTATTAGGGGATAGAAGGAATGAAAAAATACCGTTTTCTTTTATGGATAGCAATTGCGGTTGTACTGATTTTTCTTGCAACGAGCAAGGCTGTTCTGTATACGGCCGACATGTATATCACGGATCATCTTTATGCACATTATGACGGTCCCGAGCCCAATATATATGTAATCGGTATAGACGAAGAAACAATCAGCGAATACGGCAATCTCACGCTTTGGTCAAGAGATAAGATTGCAGATCTTATTAATTTGCTTTACGAAGACGAGGAAAATGCTCCCGCAGTTGTTGCGCTGGATATCATGTTCGTCGGTGATTTCAACGAAGAGGATGATGCGAAACTCGTCGAAGCCTGTAAGGGAAGAAATGTTGTCGTTGCCACAAATGTTGTAAAACGTGGTGAACTCGAAGAAGAAAACGGTAAGAAATTCTTTAACAAAAATCATATTTACGATATCGAAATGCCTTATGAAGCATTAAGAAACGTTGTAACCAGCGGCTTTACAAATCCTGATATTGCTCCGGACGGATATGTTCGTTATGCAAAAAATACGATTAACGTGCCTTTGGCATTGCAGGATAAAGCCGGCAAAACTCAGGACAGTTTTGCATACAGTATTTACAAAAAATATATGGAAGAGACAGGCGGTACACCGGTTGCACCCAATACCGACAGTCTTTTCCAGTTTATGTATGCCGGAACATCGGGAGAGTATTCTCAGTATTCGCTCGTAAAAGTTCTTGACGGCGTTGTAAACAGGGAAAATTTTAAGGATGCCATTGTAATCGTAGGCGCATATGCTCCGGGTACTCAGGATTCGTATCAGGCTACATCAGACCGTGATACGGTTATGTACGGTTGTGAAATTCATGCGAATATTGTTCAGGCCTATATGAACGGCAGAACAATGATTTTGGCAAACAAATATCTGATGGCTGCCGTCACTTCGCTTATCTTTGTATTGTTCATACTTCTTTTCAGAAAGAAAGTACTTTATATTACGATACCTGTTTCATTCGTTATAGCAGGCGCTTATGCACTGACAGGCAGAATTTTATCCGGCAACGGAATCTGCATACCGTGCATTTATCTTTTCGTTTCGCTGGCTCTGGCGGATCTTTATTTCATATTCGAAAAATACATTCTCGAACTATTGGAAAACTTAAGATACCAGGAAGAAATCAAAGAACAGATGTGGTCCTTCACAGAAGCCATGGCAACCGCTATCGATGAAAGAACACCTTACAATGCTTCACATACAAGAAATGTTGCCAAGTACAGCGGTATGATTGCGGACCATATAAACAAGCTTCACGAAGCTGGCGAGGAAGAAGAAGTCTTTTCGACACAGCGAAAAGAACAGCTTGTCATGGGTGCGCTTTTGCACGATATCGGAAAGTTAGCGATTCCGCTCGAAGTCATGAACAAAGAGACCAGACTCGACGGAAGAGAAAAAGGTATTGAAGACAGACTCAATACTTTCAGACTTAAAAAGAAAATAGAAGAGCTCGAAGGAAAGATTGACGAGGCAGCCTATAACGACTTTGATGCAAAGGTTAAAGAGTCCGTTGAAATCACTAATAAAGTCAATGGAATGGGCTTTGTCAATGATGAAGTGAGAGCGGAATTAAATAAAGTATTAGACTACGAATACGAAGATGCCGACGGTAATAAAGAGCCGTTCTTTACGGACGAAGAAAAAGAGTGTCTTCGTGTTGTTAAGGGTACACTTACAGACGAAGAACGTAAGGTAATGCAGAGCCACGTAGAGATTACCGGCAGAATTCTTGATAAGGTTCACTTTAACAAGTACTTTGCGGAATCACCTGTCTTAGCTGTTAAGCATCACGAATGCTTAAACGGCAAAGGTTATCCGAAAGGTCTTACAGCAGACGATTTAAATACAGATGCTCGTATCATCGCCGTTGCGGATATTTATGATGCCCTTGTAGCCGACGACAGACCTTACAAGAGACCTATTCCGCGTGAGAAGGCCTTTGATATCCTGCGCGGTATGGCCAAGGACGGTAACATCGATGGCAAGCTCGTCGAATACCTTTATAAAGCAACAGAATAGAACCGTCCCCCTGGTTCGTTAATTTGCTGTAGTAGTGCAATAAAGTGCATATAATTTGAACCTATAGATATTTTTTAACCTAAAAGAATGACCTATCATAGTATCATGGATAGGAAATTTTCATCATATCCATACTGTGTGAAAGAGGAATTTTTTTAGGAGGATGAAAATATGAAAAAAAGTTTGTACATTTCTTTAATCGGAATTGTCGGATTAAGCCTTGCAGGATGTGCTTCACCTGTAAGTACTGTAATAAAAGAAGAAGCTCCCGCAGCGCAGGTTGAAACGGTTGCGGAAGTACCTGTCGAAACAGTTGAAGCTCCCGAAGAGAGTACATCTGCAGAACCGGTTGAAGAGGTTACCACAGAAAAAACTGGAGATTCTGATTCAATTGAAATCAGTAATAAATATTTTCCTGATGAAGCACTTCGTGCAGCTGTAAGCGATCAATTTGATGAAGACGAAGACGGTTTTCTTTCTTCTGAAGAGATTGAAGATGCTCAAGAGCTTGTATTATCTGGCAATTTTAATGGTCCGTCCGAATACGGAACCTGCGAATCACTTGAAGGAATAGAGTATCTTCCAAACCTTGTAAGTATGCGTGTTTCGTTCAATGAAATCAGTGAATTGGATTTAAGCAAAAATGCAAAGCTTACAAATCTGGTTATTGGTTATTCCAAACTGACTAAGCTGGATGCATCCGTATGTCCCGAACTGGATTATTTGAATTGCGAAGGAAATGAGGAACTGACTTCGATTAAACTCGATAACCCGAATCTTACTTCTTTATCCTGTTCAAAATGCAGTATAACGGAACTTGATTTAAGCAAATGTCCGAACCTTGATTCTATTCGCTGCTACTACAATCAGCTGACAGAACTTGATTTAAGCAAGAACGGGGAACTTAGGCTTGCATATATTCGAAGCAATCCGCTTTCCGAAATTGATGTAAGCAAAAACCTCAAACTGGAAGATCTCAGTATTGATGATACGCTCATTGAAACAATTGATTTAAGTGCAAATGAAAACTTAAGAAGATTAACCTGCGGATGGGGCAGTATGAAGTCTCTGGATTTGTCTAACAATCCCAAACTTGAAGATTTACAGATAGATGAAAGTAAGATTGAAACAATCGATGTAAGCAACAATCCGGAACTTAATTGTTTCTCATGCCAGGGCGGTAAGATTAGTAAACTTGATTTAACCAACAATCCTAATATGCAGTATCTTGATATTCAGTTTTTACCTTTAAAGGAACTTGATATCAGCAATTGTCCAAAACTGGTTTACTTAGTTGAGAACGGCGAAAAGTCCGACATCAGTGACAGACAGGCGTGGGATAACAAAGAAGGCGATGAAGAAGGCCAGATTCAGGTTCCGCTTAACTGTAAACTGATTTATTAATCATAAAAGAAATACCTTTAATCCAATTATAAGGAGGGTTTGCCATGGGAAACATTATGATGAAATTTCTTGAGGAAATGGGCGATGCGCTCAGTACCGACAGAAAGCTTACTTCCTGTGACAGAGACATGCAGCTTTTCAATGAAATACAGAAAAAACGTCTGAGAAGCAAAGGTCTTGAGCTTGATTATGATTTTATGGGAAGAGGCTTTCATGC
>JAFYHV010000149.1 GCA_017538995.1 Lachnospiraceae bacterium
AATCACTGGTCTTCCACTAGGTTCGAAAGAACCTCACCAAGTGGAATCCCATGGCACGCACTAGGCTCGAAAAAACCTCGCCAAGTGCTCCGCACACGTCCCCAAATGGTCACTTTTTGTGGTGGAAGATGCGATTAAGCAGCAGGAACAGTGCGCCGAAAGCGAACAGCAGAATATACACTACAACGCCGAAGATAAGGGCATGCAAAATGCCGAAGCCCGGAGCATCAAAGAAGCCGTATACAAAGTAGCCTCTGGCTTTGCCGAGGATGAAGTCGAACAGAAAATAAACCATTAAAAATACAGGGTTTAAAAGAAGCTTGAAAATCACTTTGCCCTTGCTGTCATCACAGAAGATGATGTAGAAAAGCATCACAAGGATGGGTGAAATCACGTGAAGGAACATAAAAGCTCCTTTGAAGTTCATTCTGTATGCACCTGTAAGGCTGCCCATACAGATTGCAAATACCACGAAAAGACCAACGCAGGCATTACCGAAGAATCTGACGGGAAGTTCTTTTCCTTTAAGCTTAAGAATACCGTCAATGATGAGCCAAATACCCGTTACCACATTGGAGAGACATGAAAACTCCACAACGAGTTCAGGCTCGGGAAAATATCCGATAATCGCCATAACCGGCATAAGAATGCCCAAAACAATTTCAAAAACCGCAATAACTTTTTTCATTTTTTGCCTCCTTTATAAGTCCACTACCAAATTATTGCATTACGTTAATTAAATTATTTTCAAACATCTACAGATGCTTTATGAAACTCCTCCTGCGTTTGTATATCCACGAATCGACCACTTTCATGAGGCCCATAACCTTTATGTTGTCCTCAAGCATCGGACACATGCGGGCGGTCTTGGCACCCGCTGCCACGAAGCCGTCGAGTAAACCGTTCATAAGAATCGTAACCGCGCCTTTATTGCGGTATTCGGGATGAATGCCGATTAAGAGACCAATGTATTCATCATTTCTTTTAAGAGCTTTAAGAAGCCCGATCCAGCCGAAAGGGAAAAGCTTGCCGTCGCATCTTTTAAGAGCTTTTGAGATATCGGAGATGGCGACCGTAAAACCAACCATATTTTCATTTTCGTCATATAACGCAACTATCGTTCTTTTATCAATGACGGGCTTGAAACTTTTAACATAAGCAGCCTGCTGCTCTTCATCAAGCTCGGATGTTTCATACAAATCCTTATAGGCGGTATTGATCATTTTCATTACATCAACCGCTACCCTGTCGATGTCCTTAGAAGTCTTAACTTCACGCAAATGAAGATTGAACTTCTTCAAGCAGTGGTCGGACATGTGCGTGAGTCTGGCGTAGTCTTCTTTTTTCTCGGGACACTTAATCTGATACTCAACCCAGTCAACATCCTTTTCGTATCCGAGATTAGCAAGGTGCGTCAGATAATACGGATGATTGTAATAGGTGACAAAAAGCCCGCGCTCGTCGAAACCGTCTGTGAGCATACCTTCAAGGTCAAGATCGGTGAACCCCAGAGGGCCGGCAATCTCAGTGCAGCCTTTCTCCTTCGCCCAGTTTTCAACCACTTCAAAAAGTGCAGAAGAAACTTCCGCATCATCTATAAAATCAACCTGCCAGAAACGCATTTGATTTTTATTCCATTTTTCATTTGCTCTGTGATTGATAATTGCACCGATTCGTCCGACGGTTTTGCCGTCACGTTTGGCCAGCCAGAATCTGGCTTCGCAGAAATTAAATGCCTTGTTTTTCTCAGGCGTCATAGATGCCAGCGCATCGGAAAACACTGCCGGCATATACTTAGGTTCATCACGATAAAGATCGCACACAAAAGAAACAAATTCCCTGCGTTCTTTCCCCGTTTTAACTTCAATAATTTCGATCATCCATTTACCCCTTCAATACAAAAAAATTCCACCCAAAATTTATTATATAGAAAAATGCTCGTAAATCAAAGGAAAATACGACATTTGAGCGATTTTTTTGATATAATGAAGTCGGTTCGCATGACGAGGCATAAGGCCTCACTTATTTCCCGATTTGGGGTCGAACCGCCCCATCTCGATCTGATATAGCAAAAGGCAGGATCCCCATCCCGCCTTTTGTGTTTTTTTCTCATAAAAATCATAAAATAAACGCTTCAAAATTTCGTGTCATTTTATATGCATTTTTGAATCATTTTTTTGTCATTTGAAGTTATAAAATATTCATAAAATAATCATTTAACCCTTTTATTTCTTGCAAGAATGTATGGTAAAATATATGTACCATGTATGAAGCGAAAGCTTCCTAACTTTGCGACGCGACATCTCCCCAGAGTTGCGCCGCACGTTAAAACCATCATAAGAAAGGCAGGAGTCCCCATCCTGCCTTTCTTCATTTCACCAGTTTCCTAACAACCTTTTCATCCGCCTCCGGATAATACTTCTTAAGCTGCTTAATGATTTGTTCACGTGATTCTTCTGGCGTTTCTTTATAAGCAGAAGTAACGTGTTTGTATCCGTACAGTTGTTCAGGCTTAGCATAAATTGCGACATCCCAGCCGTACTCTTCGCCATGCTTGTTTACTTTCTTCTGGAAGTCACGCATGCAAAGATAAGTCTGCATCTGAAGGTCTGTAATTGTTCCTTCGAAGTTCTTTAGACCGTCTTTGCCAAATCCTGCAGAAGACTTTACTTCGTAAGAGAAAAGCCTTGTATCGTCTTCAAACAAATCCATTATTTTCTTTTGTCTCTGATTGGCTTTGCCATCATCCCAGAGCGAATCAAAATCATATCCGTCGCGGCGCAAGTTCGCAAAATACGGAAACCATTTCTTAGATATAAAACCGGTTTTCCTGCCAAAGAATTTTCCGTACGCAATCTTTCCTTCACGGGCGATAACAGCTCTCCACTCCCATGGATCAAGGGCAGCATTTGGGCCCCACCAGTACGCAGGATCCGTATGCTCCTCCACAGAAAAGCCCTCAATTCCGCAGGCAAACAAAGGCAGAAATCCCACCTTCTCTATATACTCCTTCAATTCCTTAACATCATGAAAGCACCCTTCATCATTCCAGTCGATGCCAAACAATGTCCATTTTCCGTTGATTTCTTCCATATGTTCTTTAAACTCCATCTAAATCATATTTATTAACAAGGTCTGTCCCCACCGGTTTGAATCGAACCACAAGAACCGTCCCTCTGGTTCCTCATAAAAGAATCAATCCCCGCGGTTTCGTTTCGTAATCTTTGGTTTCGGAATATAAACTCTTACAATGATAAAATATTCATTACCAATGCCGTCATTATGTCTTTCTCATCAGGCCGTGATTCAGCTATCATTAATGTGAGTGCAACAAGTGCTCCATCGCTGATTACTTTTTTGCCATTCTTAAATAACACATTATTTTTATTTAAAAACTCAAGGAATAATGATGCAGCTATACGTTTGCAGCCATCCGCATACGGATGATCCTTTATCATAAAATATAATAAATTAGCAGCCTTTTCTTCCAAAGAAGGATACACATCTCCACCAAACACACTTTGATATACCGCTGCAATAATTCCCTCAACTTTTCCAACTTCTTTTTCAACGCCAAAGACATCAGATCTGAAGGAATCCTCCATTTTATCCACCATTTTTCGGCACTCTTCGTACGTGATACGATAAATTGGCGCATTCCCTTCCGGCTTTTCCAAAGACTGATGATCATACTTATCTAAAAGAGTCAGTGCCCTTGTATACTGATTAACTGCCTGAAGTACTTCAGATCCATCAATTTCGAGTACACTTGAAAGCATCTTTGATTGAATCTCTACTGTTTTTTGCAAAGCCTCAAGGCGCTTATTATTGACTGCATAACCTTTAAGGATATAGTCCTTTAAGACCGAATTAGCCCATCGTCTGAACTCTACTCCTCTTTGAGACTTCACGCGGTAGCCTATGGAAATGATGACATCTAGATTATAGTACTTTGTTTTATATTTTTTTCCATCGGAAGCAGTTGTCAAGAATTCCTTGACTACTGATTCTCTATCCAATTCACATTCATTAAAACAATTATTAATATGTAAACTGACATTCTGTTTTGTCGTTGCAAACAATTCTGTCATCTGCGCTTGTGTCAGCCAAACAGTATCCTGCTCAATAGGTACGCTTAATGTAATTTCCTTGTCTTTTGTTTCAAATAAAACAATCTCATACTCCTTACTCATCCTTCTCCCTCCCTATCTTCCAACTCCATAATATACACCATCATCCTGACCAAATACTCCGGAGGTGCGCTGATTCCCTGCTCCCACTGCTGAAGCGTCCTCACGGGAATCCCAAATTTTGCAGCAAATTTGCTCTGCGACAATCCTGTTTCCTTTCGCAATTCTTTAATTCTTCCTGAAATATCCATAGCAGCACCTCTATAATTTCTTTTTTCCGATAAGTTTATATCTGTTCTTCATAAATTCTCTTGCCGATCCAAACATTTCATTTTCGGATTCACTCATTTAAAACTCTCCTAATAAAAAATGGCGAGGTATATCCTCGCCGATGGTGGACCAGGGTCTTTCGACCAGCCCAAATTTAATTATAATGTAACATAAATTTGAAAATGATTCAATACATTGTAATAAAATCAACGGCGTTAACGGAACCATCCTCCTATACTTTATTAAAGTATATATCATTTACAGTACGTTGTCAACGTACATCTGTAAAGATCATAAAAGAAACATTCCCAAAGTAAAAAGTGCCGGGCGCGTAGCGCCGGCACTAAATATGTCCTAAGGTCTGCCCCCACTGGTTCATTCTTCAGTTTCTTCCGTCTCCGAAATCTTATTGTAATGCAAGTCTTCAAACTTTTTATCCAGCTCTTCCATGAGCGCATAGTCTTCATCAGAATATTCTTTGTATTCCCAAATGGAGTATTTCTCCCATTTTTCGCCGCCTATTGAAGAATTGTCAAACTCGATTCCGTAATCCCACGCACTGTAATCGGTGATAAACAAATCGCTGTCCGGTCTGTTTTCCAGTCCGCATACATTGTTATCGATGATAAAATCAGCAAAATCCTTCACGTCCTCGTCTGTCACGGAATAAGTTGTAACAATCATGGGTGATTCAAAATCTTCACGTGCTCTTCGCTCGATGATCCATTCGCCGTTATCGTTCTTGCGTAAAGTCTCGTGGATACTTTTACCATTCATATCGCCGTATCCCGGAGAATAGTTGAATTCCTTGAACTCTCCCACTGCAACAGGCGTGTTCACGACGGCCGGCTGAGTCGGATTGTTATTCTGAATCTGTCTGGGCCAAAACAGAAAAGCCAGTAAAATAGCAACCAGAATTATAGACACAAATAATAGCAGCAAAATTCCTACTACTACGAGTATTAAAATAATAACCTTGTATCCTTTCAACTTTTAACTCCCTTTTTCTTAATTTCAAATTAATATCCAAAGATAATTATACTACTTTTCAATCATCATCACTATCGCCGAAGCCGAAATCATCCTTAACATCCCTCTGGTTCAGAGATGTGTCCCCTCCTGGTAAAAAAAGCCAAAATAGAACCGTCCCCAATTGGCTCATTTGTAGAATTCTTCGCCGGTGTCCAAGCAAACTGCGGCGAGGCGGCCGTCAGGCAGGTATGCTCCGCAGTCGATTGCGATGTGGTTTTGATGCCTGTAGATAAAGCCGGGCTTGGGGTTGCCCTTGATAAACTGTGTCGGCGTGTGGCCTGTGATAACTATTTTATCATCAAAATACTGCCGCGAGTAATCGGCCTCTTTCCAGATTAAATCGTGTAAAGAATAGTCATCCATGGTTCGTGCGGGATTGAAATTGCCGAGGCCTGCGTGCACCAGAAGATAATCCTGTCCGCCTACCGTGAGCTCTTCATATATCGACATATCCTTGATAAAATCAATGACTTCCGCCTGCATTTCGCGGCTTAATTCCCTGAATTCGTCTATCGTGGTCTTTGCACCGTTATACTGCCATGTGACCAGATTATCAAGTGTTTTATGATCAAGCTCGTCTAATGAGCGGTCGGTCACTTCCTGCATGAGAAACGAAAGACACTCCACTGCCATATACTCATGATTGCCCACAAGGCAGATTGCGTTC
>JAFYHV010000150.1 GCA_017538995.1 Lachnospiraceae bacterium
AATCCTTTGCTCTTTAAGCTGTTCTCAACTTCCGGTATGTCGTGAGTGTGAAATACCATAATAGGCGCGCCGCTCTCTCTGTTGAATGAAAGATAGAGGTAATCAACGCTTATGTTCGCATCATCAAGAGCCTGAAGGAGTTTCTGTAAGTTTCCGACTTCATCCTTGATTTCTACGGCGATAACATCGGTGAGCTTACAGATGATTCCGGCTTCGGATAAAACCTTTACCGCTGCGTTTGCATCGCTTACAACCATTCTGACAATACCGTATTCTGCCGAGTCATTGGTTACCGAACCGAGAATGTTGATATTTTCTTTGGCAAGAAGGCTTGTAATTTCAAGCATCTTACCTTTCACGTTTTCTGCATAAATCGATACCTGTTTTAACATCTTTAAGTCCTTTCAAATGAGTCTTTTTCTATCGACAAATACTGATTATTTGTTTATACTCATAAAAGATATAAAATTTATCTATATCCACAAGCAGAATTTTACCAAAAAATAGGAAAAAAGGCAATTGAAAAGCCTTATTTAAAAAAGTTTGGAGAACCATAAAAATGATGGATAAAAATGCAAAAATATATGTTGCGGGCCATAAAGGAATGGTCGGAAGCGCAATCGTACGTGCATTAAACAAACAGGGTTACAACAATATCATAACCAGAACGCACGCAGAGCTTAATTTAATAAGACAGGACGATGTTGAAGCGTTTTTTGAAAAAGAAAAACCTGAAATCGTAGTACTCGCCGCAGCCAAGGTAGGCGGTATCGTGGCAAACGAATCCGCGCTTGCTGATTTTATGTACGACAACATGATGCTTGAGATGAACGTTATTCACGCAGCATTTAAAAACAACTGCAAGAAACTTTTGTTCCTCGGCTCTTCATGTATTTATCCGCGCCTTGCTCCGCAGCCCATGCCCGAGAGCTGTCTTCTAACAGGCGAACTCGAAAAAACCAATGAGGCATATGCTCTGGCAAAAATCAGTGGCCTTAAATACTGCGAATTCTTAAACCGTCAGTACGGTACGGATTACATCTCCGTAATGCCCACAAACCTGTACGGTCCTAACGATAACTACCATCCCACGCACTCACATGTTTTACCGGCGTTAATCCGCCGTTTCCACGAAGCAAAGGAAGCAGGGCTTGAAAGCGTAACATGCTGGGGCGACGGAACTCCTTTAAGAGAATTCTTATACGTGGACGATCTCGCAGATCTCTGCGTATTCTTACTTAACAACTACAGCGGAAACGAAACAGTCAACGCAGGCACAGGCAAAGAACTGACCATAAAAGAACTGACAGAAATCGTAGCCAGAGTCGTAGGCTACAAAGGAAAGATTGAATGGGATCCTTCCAAACCGAACGGCACACCGAGAAAGCTCCTCGATGTCAGCAAGGCCAAATCACTCGGCTGGACCTATAAGACCGAACTCGAGGACGGCATCAGACTTGCTTATGAAGATTTCTTAAACAATCCTATGAGAGCGGAGAGATAAAAAAGTGGCAGCAAAGATATTTCACTTTGCTGCCGCTTATTTTTTACGATTTTGAATTATATAACACGTCTATCCTTTATTCCGGACACTCTTCGTAGGTGAATTTCTCCCAGTAATATACGCTTCCATCCTTACTCTTTGTAAATTTGGTCATATATCCGTTATCACCGTATTCATACTTACTCTCATACAATTCTGAACCGTCATAATAATAGTATCTGGTTATAGCACCTTTGTCAGTATAGTCATAACCCCAATATGATGTAACAATATCGTAATGATCATAACTAACTGCTTTTAACATTTGGTTATTACCATCATACGTGTATTCGGTATAGCTAACCAAATACAAATGGTCTCCGTGATATTCTGTTTCTTTTATCAGGTTGCCATAATAGTCATATGTATAAAAATAGCTGGAATTAACCTGATCATCAGGGCCATGACTTGTTTGTTTGGTTTGATTTCCTTTTGAATCATATTCGTGAACATTATAATAACTCAACGCACCATCATAATAATATGTTTCTTTAATCAGGTTTTCATTCTCATCATATTCATAAATACTCTTGCTATAGACAGTACCATCGTAATTGTACTCAGTTGTTACTTGTTTTTTAACGTATTGCCATTCATTCCCTTTTTTATCATAGTATTCTTTCTCTTCTGTCCAGTACAACTTGCCATCGCCATTGTATTGTGTTGCTTTTTTCCTTCTGTTATCAGGATAGTATGTATAAACAACCCTTCCGTTTTTGTTACCGTCGGCATCATAAAATGTACCATTTATCGGATGATAATCCGTGTATGCTCCATCAGGGTAATCGTAAGTATATTCAACTTCATTATATACATCGTAATATATTAAAGTATTCCACTCGTCCGAATAATAATATTCGGTTTTTTTCGACTTGTCTGAACTGTAGGAAGTTTTCCAATAATATTCTGAATCTAAAGTTCCATCATCATTATAATTCTTATCGCAGCGGTAAACATCGCCATTACTCATTGTTTCATCACGATAATCATAGCCTAAGTAATTTCCGTTTTTGTCATATCTTATTCTGCTTATTTCTGTGTTAAAATCCATATATTTAATAACGGCATAATCGCCATTATTGTAATCTATTCTCGATGTGCGATACCATTTCGTTGATTCTGTATTCTCAGGTTTGTTTGGATTGCTGACATCTTTTGCTGTATAGGAGCCCTTTTCTATTTTGTACTTGGCACAAAGATTGGCAAACTCCTGCGAATTTGCAAAGCCTGCAAATACTTCATCTCTGGTCATTCCTTCTGACAATGCGTTAACCCAGTTCCATTTGCCGTCTTCATCAGAACTTCTTCCCATCATTGCAAGATAAAGGTTTTCTACATAATTCTCATCATATAAGCCCTTATTAGTATACTCCTGGCTCTGGATAAAACTTCTCGCACATTCGGTGCCTGAAATCTCTTTTTTAAGAAGTTTCTCTACCCAGTTTTTCTGACCTCCGATGTCACCTCTTCTTCCAAGACAAGTTTTATAAAGTCTTTCTACAAACAGGTTAACATTGTTAATCTGATCCCTGTCATATCCGTTAACCCATCTACCTGCCGAAATACCATAACTCTCACAAAGATTATAAAACTCTTGCGAATTTGCAAATCCTGCGAACACTTCAAGTCTGGATTTACCGTTCTTTAACTGGCCAACCCAGTCTTCAAATCCCTCGGAATCCGGAGTTCTGCCCATAAAAAGCATATAAAGATCTTTTACATAATCTTCTTCGCTTTTTCCCTTTGCTGTATACTCCGGACTGAATAAAAATCCGTATGCCAGTTCGTTTCCGACAGCTTCTCCGTTTAAGAGTTTGCCTTTCCAGTAATTAAATCCTTCAACATCGGATCCTCTTTCCAGCGTTACCGTGTAGCAGCGTTCCACGAAATCATCAAGTGTTCCGCCTGCTGCTTTTGCCTTAAGTGTCGGTAAAGAAATCACTGACAGTACCATCAGTAATGACAAAACGACACTTAAAACTTTCATACTGTTCGAAATTTTCTTTTTCATTTCGTCCCCCTTTTACTTCTGATTTTTTACACATAATTCGATAGCAAAATATTCGTCCAGTCACAGATAATTATATCCTAAATTTGTATTCTTTTCATTTAATTTTTTGAGAACACAAAAATTTAACATTTCTGATTTCGCCTTTTTCCGTCAAATTGATTCTCCTAAAAGATATTAAAAACGCAGCAGTCTTTCGACTGCCGCGTTTTATAGGGTCTCCAAAAAATAATAGGTTTTATTCGGGACAAGGTTCATAAGTATATTTTTCCCAATAATACTCGGAACCGTTTTTGCTCTTTGTATATTTCGTTATGTAATTGTCAGCATCTATATCATAATTATCTTCATATAAATCTATTCCGTCGAAATAATAATATCTGCTGATTTGTCTGCCGGGTGTATAATCATATCCTGAATACCAAACAACAGTATTGTTATTGTCATAATTGATTGTTTTCAATAAGTTATTGTTTGAATCATATTTATAATCAGTATAACCGATATACGCACCCCAATTATAATCCGTTTCTTTTATTTTATTTCCATAATAGTCATATTTGTAAACGATATTATGCGAAACCTCATTTGAAGCATTATAAGTAGTTGATTTTGTCGTATTCCCTTTCGAATCATATTCGTAAATCGTATACTCAATCAATTCTCCTTCATAATAATATGTATGTTTGGTATTATTTCCGTTCTCATCATATTCATCTATTGTTTTAGTTGAGACAGTACCGTCATAATTATAATTCGTGGAAGTAAATTTCTTTACATACTGCGTTTCATAACCTTTTTTATCATAATATTCATTTTCTCCTACCCAATATAATTTTCCGGCTTCATACTGTGTTGATTTTTTTAGCCTGTTGTCCGGATAATATTCATAAACAATGTTTCCTGTCTTCGTGCCGTCAGAATCATAAAACGTTCCCTTTGTCGCATGATATGATGTGTACTCTCCATCAGGATCCTGATAAGTATATTGTTCCATATTATAAACAAAATAATAATCCAACGTATTCCATTCATCAGTATAAGTGTATTCTGTTTTTATACTATTGTCAGAACTAATCGTGGTCTTGGAGAAAAAACTACTGTTAATAGTTCCATCATCATTATAATATTTTTTGCCATAATAACTTTCCCCATTAACAGTTTCATCACGATAGTCATAACCAAGCTTATTTCCGTTTTTGTCATATCTAATTCTGCTTATTTCCGAGTTAAAATCCACATATTTAATTAAAGCATAATCACCGTTATTATAATCTATTCTTGAAGTACGTAACCACTTGAAGGATTGTGGCGTTTCCACAGGCTTCCCAACATCTTTGGCAGTATATGATCCTTTTTCAATGTGATATTTTGCACAGAGATTAGCAAACTCTGCGGAATTGGCAAATCCGGCAAACACTTCATCCCTGGTCATTCCATTGGCCATAGCATTTAACCAGTTATCAAAACCTTCATCGTCATAAGGTCTTCCCATCATGGCGAGATAAAGGTTTTTTACATAATTATCATCATATAAACCTTTATTAACATATTCAGTACTCTGAATGAAACTTCTAGCACATTCAGTTCCGGAAATCTGTTTTGTAATAAGTTTCTCAACCCAGTTCTTCTGGCCTTCTCTGTCGCCGATTCTTCCGAGACAGGTTTTATACAATCTTTCTACAAAAAGATTAACGTTGTTAATTGTTGTTCTATCATAACCGGGTACATATCTTCCGGCTGTAATTCCATATTCTGTACAAAGATTATAGAATTCCAGAGAGTTTGCAAATCCAGCATAAACCTCAAGTCTTGATTTGCCGTTGTTTAACTGTCCAACCCAGTCATTGTATCCGGCTTCATCAGGTGTTCTTCCCATAAAAAGCATATAAAGATCTGTTACATAATCTTCATTGCTTTTATTTTTTTTGGTATATTCCGGACTGAATAAAAATCCGTAAGCTACTTCAATTCCGACTGCTCTGCCGTTTAAAAGCTGGTCTTTCCAGTCGGCAAACCCGTCAGGATCCGATGGTCTGTCAAGAGTTACCGTGTAACATCTCTCAACAAAGTCATCCACAGTTTTCGCAGGCTCATCAGCCTTTGCTTTCAGTGTCGGAAATGTAATTACTGACAAAACCATCAGTAAAGACAAAACGATACTTAAAGCCCTAACATCAAAAGTTTTCCTCTTTTTCATTTTTGTCCCCTTTTCACAAAAACTACTGTTAATACCCCTTCTCCAAGGAAAGGTCGTTACAAAAAAATCGGCAGTAGAACATTTTCATCCTACTACCGATAATTATACAGTATTCGCAATATGAATATCAAATGAAATTTTAGTGAATTAACACGCTAAATCGTAGCCTATTTTTCAAATGCGTTTTTAAAAGAAAACGTAATTTTCTTTTATGAAATATTAACATATTTTCATCAATAGTTTTCTGCCTTAAGTTGGAAGTAATCTCTCGGATGATTGCATACCGGGCAAACCTCGGGTGCTTCTTTGCCGATTACGATATGTCCGCAGTTTGAACACTGCCATACGCAATCCCCGTCACGCGAAAATACAAGTTTGTCTTCGATATTTTTAAGAAGCTTTCTGTATCTTTCTTCATGTTCCTTTTCAATTGCCGCAACGCCTTCGAAAAGTTCTGCGATTTCATCAAAGCCTTCTTCTCTTGCCTTAGCCGCAAACGAAGGATACATTTCCTTCCACTCATATGCTTCGCCGTCTGCTGCCGCTTCAAGACAGTCTACAGTGGTTCCGATTCCCGTTAAAATCTTGTACCAGATTTCAGCGTGCTCTTTTTCGTTTGCTGCGGTCTCTGCAAAAATATTGGATATCTGAACGAAGCCCTCTTTCTTTGCTTTTGATGCAAAGAATGTATATTTGTTGCGCGCTTCAGACTCTCCCGCAAAAGCTACCATAAGGTTCTTTTCCGTTTCTGTTCCTTTTAAATCTTCCCCTCTGAATCTCCATTTGTTTTCTGCCATTTTGTAACCCTCCGTTTCATTTGTTTTATGATATTTTTCAAAAGCAGATTTTAGAATCACATCTTCCTTTAATTTTACCAAATCATTTTATTATATTACAAGAATAATCAATACAATTTAAATACATTCAAAATCAGTCTGAACAATTCATCGGCACTAAAAAATTTAAGTCTCGACTCCAGTATTATCGTCAAAAGAATTATCGCATCAATCACTAACCTTTTTACTATTACCAGATATGATCTTTTAAGCAGCACCTTCGAATCATAACCTGTCATATATATCATTTGATATAACATGGCTGCCATGGTTCCCATTGCCACACCTTCAAGTCCCCAAAAGTTCACGGCAATAACCGATATTCCCAGATTAATGCATGCCGCAATAATATAATTGATTTGCGTCTGTTTAAAATGTCCCGAAGCAAGAATGAGTTTATCGTAAGGATCTCTTAAGCTCTGAAGGCCATATGCCACTGCCATCAAAATTGCAAACATCGGCCTAATGTAATTCACATCATTTATACCTTCCGTGTAAACTTTTATAAACGGGATCAGCATTACACCCATTATGCCAAACGCAAGGACAGTGATTATATGAATCCATCTTTCAAACTTATTAAAAAACTTCCTAAGTTCGTCTTTGTCATTCTTAGCCCAAAGTTCACCTAGTGCAGGCTGAATACTGTTATTAACAGCTATAAGCATTCGTCTGACTCCGGATATAACCAGAAAATACACTGAATAAACAGACACTTCACGAAAAGAAGTAAAAAGAGTCAGTAAGATGATGTCGGTATTTTCCAGAACAAAGAACGCTATATGCTGCGCCACACCATTCCATTTTTGTGCTATGGGTTCTTTAGTATACTTTATCTTTTTGTCAATTCTATAATGCTTCCTGACATAAATATATATAAATAATATTTGACCGATATGCGTTATTACCTCGATAAGTACTACCGCAGTCAGAGAATACCCTATTTTAATCAGAATAATCTGCAAAACAGTTTTTATAGTAATAGCTACAGTTTTTGTGCGATAAAACACATATCCTTTCTGATTGGATATAAGCAAAAGCCGTTCAGGTTCTCCTAAAAGATACTGAAAAACAGTTCCCACTCCGAGAATAATTACAAATATTGCTGATACGTATATTCCGCTTATTTTCGGAAAAAGAAAAAACAGAATTGCAATATAAAAAACACATATTAGGGATATTTTTCTGTAGACCTTATATCCGGAAGAAAAAACCGCACTGATTTTATCATCGTCCTTTTCAGATAATGGAAGATACAATGCCGAAGGAATTACCGCTCCTATACCCATCTCCAGAAGAATGGAATAGGACAAAAACTGTGTAATTGAGTGAACAAGTCCGTTCATTTCCGAGCCATAATGAGAGAGTATTTCCCTGGGTACAATCAGACCGGATATAATCATAATAATATAACTTATGACTGACCAGACAGTATTTTTTCTTTGTGTTTTCAAACTGTTCCCTTTCATAATTCCGACTTTATAGAGCACGGGAAATCACTATGCACGGATATAATAATGAAGGAGCATTCTTCAATAAAAAAAAGATAACTTTTGACTTTTTCTGAGTAATATTTCCATTCAGAGAATTCCATTTAAAAAGAATTTCCTTTTTCAGATTTGCTGTTGATTCGTTTTTGCCTTTCAATCGAATCATTTCCGCATAACATACCGTTAGTTGCCGGGCAACGTCTTCGCGAAATTCATAGTACTTTTCGGGCTCTTTTAAAATATATTTGCTGAAACTCTCTTCCAGAAATCTTCTGGAAGAGAGTTCGTCTTCAAGATTATTTAAACTGATTGTTGATGTTATGCTTCCCGGTCTTTGACGATATATAACAAGTGACTTCGGAATTAAATGTATTCGGTTTGTCTTTTCAAGAAGTTGAGGAAAAAGCCACACATCCTCGAAAACCCTTCCCTCGGGAAATCTTAAATTATTCCATATTTCTTTTCGAAACAGTTTATTCCATACACATGTGCGAAGTTTGCTTATGACACATTTTACTGCATCTTCTCTTGAAATAATTTCCTCTTCTTCTATCCGAAGACACTGAAGTTTTTTGTTTTTTTTCCCATTAAGATTCCCTTTGGAATAAACTTTATTATATCCACAAACTGCAATATCCGCTTTGCTTCTTTCAATACTTTCGACCATTGTCTGAATCATGTCCGGAAGATATGCATCATCTGAATCAAGAAAAGCAATATAATCTCCATTTGCAATATCTAGCGCTGTATTTCTGGCTCCACTTAAACCCTTATTTTTCTGATGAATTACTTTTACACGTGAATCATTTTTGTACAAGTCACAAACGAATTCCGAACCGTCATCGGAACCATCATCGACGATAATAATTTCTAGATTTTTATATGTTTGATTTATAACACTATCTATAGATTCTTTCATATACGGAAGAACATTATAAACAGGAATAATTACGCTGACCAATTGAAAAAATTTCCTTTTTGTATTTTTATAAACCTTATTATTATAACCTCTTTTATGACATTATCCAATACAAATGTTTTTTAACGCAAAAGAGCCGGACACATTTAGTGCCCGACTCTCTAAAAACTGCATTAAAGTAAATATCAATTAACCTTCAATAACTGCTTGCTCTACTTCCGAGTCTGACCACTTGGCAGTTAAAGTATAATCATCTTCAAATGTGATATAGTTTACCAGTTCGTCATCAGCATTATACCAGCCAAGGAATTCAACCCCTTCTTTGAAGGGTTCGAAATCGCATGCAGGAAGTACACAATCAACATTATTAACTATATTAATGACTCCGCCGGGATTTCCGTCTTCGTCCCATACAGTTCCGCCGTTAGCATCAAGAGTTACGGTTTTTACCTCAATCCAGTTTGCATAAACAGTAATATCTTCTGTAATAGGTAACTGAGTGAAATGCTGATAAATATCAAGATCTTCATCATAGTATGTCCAACCGTTAAACATATAGCCGTCACGCATAGGACGAATATTGATATCACCTTCTGTTCCAAAATCACGATTCCAGTCAAGTATATCGTGAATTCTGAAATACTGAATGAGTGTATTATCTCCGTTGAAGAAGACACCGCCTTGTGCATCAAAGGTTACTTCTGCTTTCTTACTCCAGATTGCATAGAATGTTACTGTTGCGTTTTGATTGTCATAATCAACGTATGATTTAGCTTTGGAAAGATCACAGGTGAAATTTGGCTCTGCATCTGTTGCAGTTTCAATATCGCTCCATCCTATGAATTGATATCCTTCTTTATATGGCCATTCGAAACCTACATCAAATTCTGATCCCATAATAATATCATTCCATGTTTCGGAACCACGGCCATCCCATTCTCCGCCTGTAAAATCATATGTCACATCAACCAGTTTGCCCCAAACGGCATAGAATACAACATCAAATTCTTCTTCGCCTTCTTCATTCTCACCGCCAGCTTCTTCACCTTCGTTTTCAGATTCAAAATCATTGATGTCAAATACTATAGGATTTTCGAGAATAACCTGTTTTTTAGGATCTTCTTCGTAAGCCCATCCGAGGAATCTGTAACCGGGTTTCTCAGGCTGCCATCCGTCAAGATAATATTCTTCGCCTGTTCTGGCATCTCTGTCGATAACCTTTGATGCAGTTTGCTCGGGATTAGGATCGTCCCACTTAATAAACTGTCCGCCGTTACCATTATATCTTATGCTAAGTTGTTTTCTCCAGGATGCATAGAATATGTAATCCTTGTCCATCGTGATTAATAATCCGTCAACGTTATCGCCATTCTCGTCAACCCATCCGTCAAATTCATATCCTTCACGATGAGGTTGATCCATGCCAACATAGTAATATTCGCCGTCATTTCTCCAGTCAGTTTTTACTTCTGTCGAACACTGAACATTTCCTCCGGGTTGTCCGTTTTCGCCGTCTCGCCATTCTTCCCATGTCCACAAACCACCTTCGGCAGAATATGTTACAGTAGGGTATTTATGCCATATAGCATAGAATGTTGTCTCACCTTTAATAAATATACGTTCTCTCGGTCCGTATGTCGGTTCGGTAGCTTCAGAATCTGTATCCCATCCAAGGAATTCATATCCTTCTACATAATACCTATCCCTAAGTTCAAATTCACCATAATAAATATTATCGTCCACTTCTTCTGTTATGGGATTATCACCGTCATACCAGAACGCAATACCGTTAGCATCATATGTTACTTCAAAAGGAGCGCACCATATTGCATAGTAAGTAGCATCTTCATCGAGTTCAACATCAAAATCTGTTTCAATTTCATCCGTTGCAGGATCTGCATCAGGATCAAGACTCCAACCTACAAATGCATAATCGTCTCTGTGGGGCCATTCCATTCCTATATGAACTTCTCCTGAATCTCCGTCCCAGTATTTTTCGGTAACAGGTTCATGATTCTCATCTTCACCCCAATCACCTTCGTTGGCATCATATGTTATATAAATATGCTTAACCCAATTTGCGGTATATTCATATTCTTCATCTTTATCAAGAACAATATACTGACTGTCATCTACAGGATTGCCGTCTTTATCAATCCAGCCATCGAATCTGTAGCCTTCATATTCGGGATTCCAGGTTCTGACATAATAGAATGTTCCGTCATCCCTGTACTCAGTACGGGTATCTGCGGTCACCTCTATCTCCTCGCCTGTAGCTTCATCTTTTTCTGTCCAGGTCCAGAATCCGCCGTTTCCGTTAAATGTTACGGCAACTCTCTTTTCCCAAACAGCATATAATGTGGTTGAATCATCAAAATATACTCTCTGATGTTCGAAATATTCAGCCTTAGTAGCATCAGGGTCTTCGCTCCAGCCTAAGAAGTAATAACCTTCTCCTCTGTCTGCAATAATCATTTCCATGCCTTCCCAGGCATTATAATGAAGCATTTGCGTTGTATATTCCTGGTAGCCTATGTTAGGATCTTCCCACGGAATAAATCCGCCATTTGAATCAAATGTTATATAAATATCTTCTTTAGCCCATATAGCATAAAAATCCATATCAGCCTGAAGAGGAATATCCCATCCCCATTCACCTCTCGGTGCAGTGGAAATGCCGCTCCATCCAAGGAACTCATAGCCTTCTCTGTAAGGATTTTCTACACTTCCTACATGATAACTTCCGCTTCTTTCCTCACGAACAACATCATTAATTGTAACTTCTTTCCACTTAGAAGCATCCCAGGCTGTAGGTCCGTCTACATTAATATCAGAAATACATTCATAATTTTTTCCGTAATAATTGCATGTATCTCCAACACGGTAGTTCCAGTCATCATGAAATTCATCTGCATCAAACTGTCCGCCGTTTCCGTGATAAGTTACATTGTATTTCTCATGCCATAATGCTCTGAATGTCGCATCCTGTGTAAGATTAACTTTAACTTTGTTTCTTCCGTTTGCATCCATCCAGCCATAGAAATAATTTCCTTCTTTTTCAGGCTCGTGCCATCCAAGATAATATGTACCCTTAGGCTGATAAAAACTAACTGTGTCAAACTGACCTTCTTCTTCATCAAATAGCCAGTAACCGCCATTAGCATCATAAGTTACCAATACGGCTTCTTCCCAGTCAGCCATAAGTTCTATTGTACTGCTGTTACTGTTTACCGTTACGCCTCTCATAAAAGCGTTTCCATATTTCCAGCCCTTAAAGATATAACCTTCCTTCTGGGGTTCAATCCATCCGGGAATAAAATATGTTCCGGGGGCAACTGTTTCTTTTAAGATATTTCCATCCATGGTATATCCACATTTAGCTGCCATTGATGCGGCATCATCGGATAAATGACCACCGTTAAGGTTATATCTTATAGAACATTCATCTGCCCACTCTGCAACAAGAGTAACATCAGAAGAAACATTAAGACCTCTTACAAGACGTCCGTTATACTTCCAACCGTTTAAAACATGATTCTCCCATACAGGTACTGCCTTTTCGCCATTAGGATAAAAAGGACCAAATTCTACCCATCCGGGATTCTCTTTGTTAGTCATTATGCGGGAATCATTATCAAATAATCCTTCGCCTGCATCGTAGGTGATTGTATATCTTAACAAATCAAATGAAACTTCATTAGAATTAAGTGAATTTCCTGCACTGTCTTTTACAACACATCTAAACAATTTGTTTGAGTGTTTGTCTGCTGATGTAAACGACAAAGTATCGGTAGTTGCACCATCCCAGTTCAGTTTAGTCCACTTAGTTCCGTTATACATCTGCCACTGATACGATGCTGCTCCCGGAGCCTCAACAGAAAAAGTTACGATTTCGCCTTCCGGAATAATCTGATTTTCCGGCTGCGAAGTAATCTTTAACGCATTAAAAACTACTGTATTGGTCGCAATTTTATTTGCTCCGTCACTCATCAAACATCTGAACTGCTTTCCTGAATGTTTAGCCGCAGATGTAAATGTCAGTGTATCCGTCTTTGCTCCGGCCCAGGTCAGATTAGTCCACTTTTTACCACTGAGCAACTGCCACTGATATGATACCGCATTGGGAGCATCAACTGAAAACGTAACCGTTTGTCCCTCTGCTATGGTCTGTGAAGTTGGTTGAGTTTCAATAACTAAAGCATTAAATACAACCGTATCACTCGCTATCTTTGTTTTTCCGTCACTAATAATACATCTAAACTGTTTTCCGGAATGTTTAGCAGCAGATGTAAATTTCATCTTATTCGTAGTCGCACCAGTCCAACTTAGATCCGTCCATTTTTTCCCATTGTACATCTGCCACTGATAAGATGTAGCTCCGGTGGCCGCCAGGGAAAACGTAACCGTTTGACCTTCGACAACAGTCTGTGATGTCGGCTGCTTGGTAATTGCCAGGGTAGTCGCACCAAAGACATTCATGGGAATACTCGCAACCAATAAAAGCAGTGCAATTATTCCGCTAAAATATCGCTTAACCTTTCTCATAATTTCCCTCCAATCCACAATAATCATTTACTCATCCAAATGAACAATTCAGTCTCAATTAGATACTAAAATTTTACCAATATGAAATACTCAAAACAAGTCAAAAATGCCCTATTTTTAGGCGTTTATTGCCTTTTTAGAGGGACAAAAAATGCCCCCTTTGTCTATATTGACCAAGGGGGCTGGTGTTTTATGATTTAAATGTCAAATTGCCTTAATTAAGAATTTTAAATCCATAGCTTGTGATAAGGTTTCTGAACTCAGGTGAATCACCAAATCCATGCTCAATCATCTGCTGTCTGGTTAACTTGCCTTCGTCTAACTGTTTAACCCAGTTCTTGTAGTTAACTTCATCGTCTGTTCCTCTGGGATCTCTGTCAAAGAAAGCTGCATAGCAGTCTGCTACGAACTGTGCATTGCTTGTTTTCTTGTTGGCATATTCCTGTGATAAGAAGAAACCTTTGCTGACTACTGTTCTGATATCATATTCTCTGCCTGATGTATCCTTGCCGTATAAGATACAGCCCTTCCAATAGCTGACACCTGCAGACTCGCCTTTTCTTCCGAGCGCTTTCTTGTAAAGTCTCTGAACAAATGCTGTAAGCTGCGCATCATCTACGTTGGATGTATCAACTTTAAGAGGCTTTAATGCATTAGGATTGTTGTTTGTATTGTTGTTATTCTTAGGCTTATCAGGATTCTGTACTGTCATGTTTCCTCTGGTGATTCCACACTCTTTACAGAATTTATCAAATTCCTGGGAGTTTACAAAGCCGGCAAGAACATATTCTCTTGTCTTTCCGTTATTAAGCATTGATACCCAGCCGTTTATTTCGTCCTTACTTCCGTCTCTGTCAAGGAAAGTTTTATAAAGTCTTGTAACAAATTCGGTATCGCTGATAGGTTTCTGTTTGGTTATTTCATCACCGAGAGCGAACTTCTTGCCGAGTTCAACGCCGTTAACCTGCTTGTTAACAAGTCTGTTGGTCCAAGTATCAACAGCACCTGCTTCGGGATCTCTCTTTAACATTGTGTAATAAAGTCTTGTAACCAAAGCTCTGATAGCTGTCTCATCCATCTCAACAACAGTGATGGTTGCGGGAAGTTCCTGAGTATTGGTTTTTAAATCTGTTACAATTATTTTATCACCGTTTTTGCTTTGATATGTAATTGTATTATTGTACTCGTTAGTCTGACGTGTTGCAGATTTACGCAAATCATGAAGCACACCGGTTTCATTTATAACCACATTTTCGATATTATTGCCGTTACAAATTAATTCAGCCAGATTTTTACTGTTTCTTACAGACAGATAGGTTAAATTATTGTTTCGACAGTTTAATGAAAGGAGTTTGGTATTATTATTTACGTCAAGACTTGTTAACTGATTGTTTGAACAATCCAAAAGCTCAAGTTTGGTGGCGTTGCCGACATAATCAATTTTAGTAAGGGCATTGTCTCCACAGTATACCTGAACAAGCTTTGTATTATTCTTAAAACTCAGTGAAGTAAGATTGTTGTTGTAACATGTAAGATATTCAAGTTTGGTGTTGTTATCAAGATTAAGAGTCGATATTCTGTTCTGATGACAGCGTAATGATGTTAACTCGGGATTACAGATTACATTTAAAGCTGTAATAGCATTATTTCTGCAGTCAAGCTGTTTTAACTTCGTATTTTTTGTTACATCCAGAGCTGTAAGTTTGCAGTTCTGGCATTCCAGTACTTCAAGATTGGTATTATATCTGAGGTTCAGAGTTTTAATACCTGTGCTGTAACAATGAAGCTCTTTTAACTTAACATTCTGAGTAACATCCAAAGTGGCTAAACCGGGGTTCTGAACACAGGACAGCTTCTCAAGATTCGTAAACAAATTAATTCCTGTAAGATTTGAATACTCAACTCCGCCTTTTCCGTCAAGATTTAATTCTGTTACGGAATCAAGGGTACTCTGGGCAATAAGAGTTTTTCCACCCGAAAAAGTACTGTCCAGATTCGTAGTTACATAGGTACGGAAATTGTAATCAGGAAAATTCTTTGCATTAATTTCTACATATTTTTCTGCCTTAGCGTTCATTTTAAATCCGAACGACACAATGGCGAAAACGAAAAATGCAACAAGTAAGTAAATAGTTTTTTTGATGTAAGTATTGCTTCTTAACTTCACTTTTACACCATCCTTTCACGATTCGTATGTATTTTTACAAAGTAATAAACACAAAATTTGGTATTATTTTAACATTTATTGTCCTTAAAAGCAATATATTTAGTGCCCTAAATAAAAATTTGTCAAAAAAATATCAAAATTGTTGACTTTTATGGTCAACATTAAATGCTGCTCTTTTTAGGGAAATATACATAAAAATCAGCTAAAAGATTTACATCCCGAAACGCAATAACAAATTGTTTATGACTTAATAATATGGTACCTTATTGTTAAGGGTTATTTTCCAAAAACTATAATGGAGGATTTTTAAATGAAAACAGGTAAAAGGGTTTACAAAAGAATCTTTAGTCTGTCGCTATGCGCAGTTCTTATAGCGATGATGGTTCTCTCTATTCCCGTAACCGCAGAGGCGAAAAACGGAAATACGGGAAGTAAGGATCTTGGTGTTGAATATCATACCAAATCCGAAATTGCTCATTATATAATTGAGCATCCCGCAAACAATGCGTATATTAATTCATTTGTTTCCATACCCGGAATTACTGCTCCGTATTCACTCGGAAAAGTATCTGACTCTACATTAAACGATTCCCTTGCTTTACTTAATACTTTTCGTTATATCGCAGGTCTTCCCGCAAATGTAACCTTAAGCAGTGACTACAATGAACTTGCTCAGGCTGCATCTGTAGTAAATGCCGCAAACAATGTTATGACACATTATCCTTCACAGCCTGCAGGAATGGACGATGCAATGTATCAGAAAGGATATGAAGGAGCAAGCCATTCAAACATTGCTTACGGATGGACCAGTTATTATATGGATAATTATTTTAATATCGGTTATTTTTTAACCAAAGGCTGGATGGGTGATTCGGACAGTTACAATCTCGACAGAGTCGGACACAGAAGATGGGTTTTAAATCCTCCTATGGGCAAAACCGGCTTCGGACTTGCCAGAAACGGTAATTCCATTCACTCTTCCATGTATGCTTTTGATGATTCCAATACCGATGCAGAATCAATTAAAGTTGTTGCTTGGCCCGGACAGAATACTCCGACCGGATATTTCGATCCAAGTGATGCATGGAGCGTTTCCATGGGCGATAAAGTCAATTCAGCAACAGTTACATTAACCTGCGAAAACACGGGCAAGACCTGGACTTTCTCCGGAACTCCGGACTGTAACAAGAGCACCGATGCAGGATATATTAATATCAATAACGATTATTACGGACAGACCGGATGTATTATTTTCAGGCCTCAGAACGGAACAACAGCTGACAAAAACTATTCGTATAAAGTATCTATAACAGGAACAACTTCCATAAAAGACTGGGTTCAGCACGGTTACTACCTTTATTGGGAAGATGTCGGAGAAAAAACATTTACCGTTAATTACACCGTTGATTTCTTTGATATTAACGATTACAAAGATCAGCCCATCGAGAAGCCTTTAACCGACGAACAAAAAGCTCAGATTGAAGTTTTCGTAAGAAGGTTTTATAAGGAAGTACTCGGAAGAAATCAGGAAGCTATAGATAAAGACACCGCCGGAATCGCTAACTGGACCAACGCTCTTATTGACGGCACCAAGACAGGCGGAGATGTAGCATACGGATTCGTAACAAGTAACGAATTTACCAACAGAGATTTAAACAATGCCGATTTCTTAAAGACGATGTACAAAGCATTCTTTGACAGAGATCCTGATGAAGGCGGATATAACACCTGGTATACCAGACTGCAAAACGGCGAAGTCAGCCGAGAACAGGTAGTTGCAGGATTTGTAAATTCCGGAGAATTCAAGACTCTTTGTTCAAACTACGGAATTAACCCGGGCGAACTGAATGTTCCGGCAAAGGCACAGCCTGCAAGCACACTTAAGCCTCTGAATATTGATACAACCAATGTAGATGATGGTCAGCTGGATGCATTTGTGGAAAGACTTTATGACAGAGCACTTGTAAGAACTTCTGATGCTAACGGTAAAGCATACTGGAAAGGATGTATCTTAAACGGTCAGGATGCCGACGGAAGACAGTATGATATCAGAACTGTTATCTCTAAAGGCTTCCTTAATTCTCAGGAATACAAGAACAGAGACAGAAACAATGCTGAATTCGTATTAGACTGCTATGCCGCATTCTTTGACAGAAGCCCTATAGGCCACGAAGACGAGCCTAATTACTGGGACTGGGTAAATCAGTTAAATGATGGTAAAATCACGAGACAACAAATGATTGAGAGAGGTTTCGGAGATTCACAGGAATTCAGAAATCTTATCACAAGTTACGGATTTGTTCTTAAGTAAAAACAATTTAAAACGGTAGTGAGGAAATTTCCTCACTACCGTTTTTTTATTCCAGTATTATAAATCCATAACTTTTAATCAGGTTTTTAAACTCGGGCGAATCACCAAAGCCGTGTTCTATCATCTGCTGCCTTGTCAGTGATCCGTTATTAAGCTGATTAACCCAATTGTTGTAATTGACTTCATCATCCGTACCACGCGGATCTCTGTCAAAAAAAGCCGCATAACAGTCTGCCACAAACTGTTCATTTTTCGTTTGTTTATTGGTGTATTCCTGTGACAGGAAAAAGCCTTTGCTGATAACAGTTCTTATGTCATATACTCTTCCTTCTGAATCCTTGCCTTCAAGGATACAGCCCTTCCAGTATTCTACACCGGAAGCCTCTCCTTCTCTTCCCAAAGCCTTAAGATAAAGTCTCTTTACAAAAGCCGTAAGCTGAGCATCATCTACATTGGTTGTATCAACATTAAGAGGCTTCAGTCCGCCTGAAGGCTGAGGTGCAGGCTTTGGAGAAGGTGTTACATTAAGTTTTCCGGGATTGATTCCGTATCGCGCACAGAGATTCTTAAATTCCGTCGAATTAACAAAGCCCGCAATTACTTCTTCGCGGCTTGTTCCGCTGTTTAACTTTGATAACCAGCCGTTATATCCGTTTGCATCGGGTTCTCTGTCAAAGAAGCCTCTGTATAATACTTTTAAGAACTCATCATTGGAAAGATTTCGATTCTTAAACTCCTTGCTCATTGCGAAGCCGCCTGCAACATCGGCACCGTTTTTCTGTCTGCTGACAAGATCGTTGGTCCAGTCGTTAATTCCTTTTGCTTCACCATCCCTGCCGAGCACTGTTAAATATAATCTTTCTACAAAAGGTTTAACAACCGCAGGATCAGCAGCGGATGGAATCTTATAGTCCGGAAGATAATTAACCTCTCTCATCCTGCTTATCATATACTGAATATCGGTACGTGTTGCTCTTCCGTGAGGATCAATTTTCTGAGTGTCTTTTGTGGCTCCGCCCTTTCCTTCAAGTATCTGCCAGGTTGCCGACCAGCACACAGCTTCCCAGTGCTCATAATCTATTTCGTAATAATCGAGATAATCATCGCTTCGGCCAAAGTCTATGGATCTTTTTAATCGCATAACTTCGGAATATCTCATAAGCATTAAGCATGCATCTTCTCTTCGGATATATTTACCTGCACCGAAAGTATTATAAGAAATATGCGGATAGCCCGTCGCTATATGATTTGCATCGCCCCAGATAACAGCATCCCTGTAATAAGCATTAGCCGGAATATCCGTAAATCTCGTCGATAATCCCGACACACTCGGTGAACCTGCCATTTCATACAGTATCTGCATAAGTTCTGCTCTTGTCATCAGATTAGACGCATCCGATACATCCGAACAGGTATCATCAGGTATTACGCTGTGCACATCCACCATCGGTGTTGCATTAACATTTACATTGGCATTAAGCCAGATAAAGAATATATTGTCCCCGCCGGTAGAAGTATCACCGCCGTAATCTATAACCCATTCATAACCGTGCCACTGGCCTTTCCAGTCATCAGTACGTTTTCCCTCGTTATAGGTTTTCACTAAGAAAGGATTGTATCCGATATTTAACGACGTAAAATCATTCATGGCCGCCTGTAAATAATAAAGTCTGGGATTATGTGATAAATCCAGTGATTTTAAACTGTTGTCTTCACAATAAAGGCAGGAAAGTTTCGGGTTATTGGATAAATCCAGTGATGTAAGATCGTTATAACTGCAAATAAGTTTGTTTAATTCGGGATTGTGCGATACATCGAGAGTTTTTACATTGTTATTCGCACAGTTATAATACTGAAGCCCCGGATTATGGCTGATATCTATACTTCCGAGATAAGGGTTATCCCAGATATCCAGTCTCTTCATCTTCGGGCATTTTGATACATCAAGGGTTCTCAGTCGCGGATTTCTGAAAATATCAAGATGCGCAAGATTGGGACAATTGCTTAAATCCAGTGATGCAAGGTCGCAGGATCCGCATGTCAAATGTTCCATCTTTGGACATTTTGTAATATCCAGAGAAGTAATCGGATTGGTATTGCATTCAATAAAAGACATATCCGGATTGTGAGTTACATCAAGAGCTGTCAGTTTACAGTCAAAACAGTAAATCCATTCAAGTTTCGGATTGTGCGAAAGATCAATTGAGGTAATCGGATTGCCCGAGCACCATATACCGTGAAGATTAACATTCTTACTGACATCAAGGCTGCTTATGTTGTTATCCTTAACCCAGAGGCCTTCCAGGTCCGTAAAAAACTCAATTCCTTTAACAGAACCGATGCCCATTCCTTCACAGTAAATATTGGTGGTTATTGCGACTTCATCAGGGTCTATATAACCGTTACCGTTATAATCGTAAGTGGATGCAATAAGCGATCTGAAAGTTGCATCGGGAAAGTTGGTTTCATTTATAGCCACGGGTGATGCGGCGTGAACTTTCAGACTGCCTAACCCAATTGCCAGAACCGATAACGAACCGGCAAATACAATTTTCAAAATACTGCTCTTAATTCTTTTCATTACAAAACAATTCCCTTCAATTATTCTTGCTGTATGGCAAGGAAAATCGGTAGCAGGTTTTACTCCGCCACCGATATTCATTTAAATTATTTGATTACAAATCCGTAACTCGTAATAAGATTTCTGAATTCCTTTGAATCTCCGAAACCTCTCTCAATCATCTGCTGTCTTGTAATCTTTCCGTCATTTAACTGCTGTACCCAGTCCCAGTAATTCACTTCATCCTCGGTACCGCGCGGATCTCTGTTAAAAAATGCCGCATAACAGTCTACTACAAATTCAGCATTGTTTCTGTCTCTGTTCTTGTATTCCTGAGAGTTAAGGAATCCTTTGGAGATAACGGTTCTGATATCGTATTCTCTGCCCTGATCGTCTTTTCCGTTTAGGATACAGCCCTTCCAGTAAGCTTTTCCGCCTTCATCCGAAGTTCTTGTAAGTGCCTTGTCATACAGTCTTTCAACAAATGCATCAAGCTGTGCGGGATCTACTCCCGAAGTATCAACATTGAGAGGTTTTAATGTGCTTGCAGGCTGAGGCTTCGCAGCCACATTGAGCGAACCGGGATTAATTCCGTAGGATTTACAGAGTAATACGAATTCGGAAGAATTGGTAAATCCTGCCAGTACCTGTTCTCTGCTGACTTCGCCGTTCTGCAGTTTGGTATACCAGCCGTTATATCCGCCTTCATCCGGATCTCTGTTGAAGAACGCTTTATACATTGTGGTTACAAATCGAGAATTGTTTAAGTCCCTGTTCGTAAATTCGGTACTCATAACAAATCCTCTTGCAACTTCTGCACCGGAGAGTTCTTTGTTCAGAAGCTTGGTTGTCCAGTTGTTTATTCCTGCCGCATCAGCGTTTATAGCCTCATCGCTTCTTCCGAGTACTTCCTTGTAAAATCTCTTTACAAATGCAGTAACCTGTGTGGGATCGGCGGAGAAATTCGAACAGTAATATGTATAATATGCTCTGTTATTGTCACCAAACTGAGCTACAAGTTCCGGATGGTCTGATTTATATTTTATGAGATCAAAATCCGGATGGCTCTTCATTATCTGTGAATCGGATCTGTCCATACTGTATGTGGAGAAATACCAGAAAGCCTCATCAAAGGTCGGTTTTCTGCCCCAGAAAGTGTTCAGAATAGGATTTTCTGCCACGAAGTACTCATAATCGAATACCGGCGCATAATCCACACCCTGATAATAGCAGGGATTTGCATCCTTAAATGCCTTTATTTCTGCCTGAATAGTGCTCTGGCTCTTCCAGTTGGGAGTTATCTGACTGAATGAACTGATGCCCAGGGTACCGCCAACCTGGCTTAATATCCACTGTTCATCAGCATCGCTTCCGTTATCCAGTTTTTCCCATATCTGTGATGCTTTAGTTCCTAATTCGTAACCGCAGCCCGGGAATTTCATGACATGCATTACATCTATCATGTCATCAAATCTGGCTTTATAAAAAGTATATACAAGACTTGCAGCCTGAATATCTTCGCCCTGTGCTTTGGTAAATCCCTGCTCAGTAAGCATGATTCTGTGATTGGAACCGAAATTACTCTTTACATAGCCCGTAAGAATCTCAAGATTGTAACCGTCTATAAACTGGGCATTTTCATTTTTCTGATTCCATACATGACCGTTCCAGTTTGACCAGATGTCAGGTTTGGTAAGGTCTGCGGGATATGCATGATAAGCTATACACCAGTCTTTTTCTTTGCCTTCTTTGGCAGCAAACATATTTAAGAATGTCTTTGTCGGAATGATATTGCCACTGTCGGTTTCGGTCCAGCAGTGATCGACACAGATGCAGACTCTGGTTTTCTTGTTCTTTGCCTTCATTGCATCATAGACAATATCATAAAACTTTGTATATTTTTCCATCAAAAGATCGGGGTTGCTGACCTTCCATTTGCTTCCGTTTGACTGCATGCAGTCGGTGCCAAAGAAGTTCCATGCGTATGCCGCATTTACTTCGTTTCCGCAAACCCATGCATCCACGTGACACTGGGGTGTGCTGAAAGTTTCCGCAAGGAATGCCATATATGCTCTGTATTCCTTAACTACCGCAGGCTCGGTCATATTCGGAGCATAATAAGGAAAACCGGGATATGATCTTGCGCTCGGCTCAATTAATCTGGCCTTGGCCGGATCATATTTAAGGATAAACTGAACGGTAACCGTCAGGTTTTTATTGTTAAGATTTACAATCGAATCATAGCCTTCCATTCCCGAAGGTACTTTGAAATAATATGTCTCACCTTCAAACGGAAATGCATGAAACTCTGCTATATCACTTTTATCATCTTTAGGAAAACTGGTTTCCATATGAGCATTGATAAAAATATTGGAAGTGTTTACTACTTCCGAAGACAGAAAACTCTGAGTACCCTTTTTAGAACGGCCTATATCCGTGAAAGGGTCTCCCGAATACCAGACTGCAGCCTCTGCTGTTTTAGCCGGTATTACAATTGTTCCAAGGAAAAGCGCAGTCGAAATGACTGCTACAAGAACTCTCTTGAAAACAGAACGACTTTTTTTCATAATGTATCCCCCTTACATTTATCGGTGCCGAACTCATAAAGGAGTCAGGCACCGTTTTACTTCTTTTATACTCTCGTCATAATCAGTTTGCAGCTTCCCGATACCACAAAAATATCCGTGGACTTCGGTGCAAAGAAACTGTCTCCGGCTTTGAAAGAAATCTCTTCTTTAATCTGATCCGGTTCTGTGATTGAACTGACAGATATCTTTCCTTCTCCCTCGAGAATCAGGAATGATGTAAAGCTTTCCTCCACTCCGAGAATACGAGCGGATGATTCCACATCTATCAGAGTGCATTCAAAATACTTGCACTGTGAGATAATTCTCTTCTTAAAACCTTCGCCGTCAACGATTCCTTCGTCAATCTTTTCGGGACAGTATTTGGAGAAGTTGAGCACATCAAGAGCTTTGTCGATGTGCAGTTCTCTGTAATCTCCGAATTTGTCTTTTCTCTTGAAATCATAGAGACGGTATGTACAGTTTGAACTCTGCTGTATCTCGCAGATAACTATTCCTGCACCGATGGCGTGAACCGTTCCTGCTTTTATAAAATAAACATCACCTTTTTGAACAGGTATTTTATTTAATACATCAAGAATCGAATCATCTTCTATTCTCTGTAAAACTTCTTCTCTGCTGACATCACGGTTAAAACCGCAGTAAAGATATGACTCGGGCTCACAGTCCACTACATACCATACTTCGTTTTTACCATACTGGTTCTCGTTTGCAATGGCATAATCATCGTCAGGATGGACCTGTACGGAGAGTTTGTCCTTTGCGTCGATTAATTTAACCAGAATCGGAAAGTCTGCGAATGTGGAGCATTTCCAGCCCCAGTTGGTCTTTCCTATTGTTCCGAGATAATCGTTAAAGAGCATACCTTTGTGACGACCTGATGCAACGATACTCTGGCCCGCATCATGCGCAGACATTTCCCAGCTTTCGGCGAGGATGTCAAAGTCACATTTCTTGCCGTAAAGAGACTTTAATTTATTGCCACCCCAGAGATTATCCTTAAAAGTAGGATTAAGACGAATTAACGAATCAAAAACATGAGTCTGCTCGTTGTTGTTTGTAAATGCGTCTGTCGAAACCTTGTCGTCTTCACTTACGTTTTCGCCTACGGAAACTTCAACTATTACAAGTTCGGTATCGCCGGCATTTGAAACCTGGTGTGTCATTCCGGGAAGGACATCCACTACGTCATCCGTGTTAAACAAGCCTTCTTTTCCGTCAAGCTCTATAAATGCCGTACCTGAAACAATAGTCCAGTGTTCGGATCTGAATACATGCTTGTGAGCAAATATGGTTTTGCCCGGCTGGATAACCACGTGCTTTACTCTGTAGTGAGGCGTATCGACAAGTAGTTCATATCTTCCCCACTGTCTGTACACTACTCGGCCTGACTCAAAGAAACGGCCTATTTTAGATATATTTTCATCATCATTAATCAGTTCTTTTAAGCTCTCTGACTCGCCCTTTTTGCCGACGTAAACGGCATCTTCGGTATTAACGACTATACAATCGGATACACCGTTTGCAACCACGAGACTCTTGGAACATCTGTTGATGATATCCGTATTTTCACAATTAAATTCATACTCCAGACCGTCACCCGAAGTTTTTAATCTCGTCTCTTCAATATCTTCGAGACTGCCTATATCCTTCCATCCGAAATGAGCCTTTACAACCTTCGCCCTCTTCGTCTTTTCAAGAAGTGCTTTTTCGATGTGTACTGCAGGAATTGAATTCATTACTTCCGCAGGATATTTAACCGAATTACCCTTTGAAATTCTGCCTTTAAGTGCAGCTATACAAAGTCTGAATTCGTTCGGAGAATGCTCTCTTAATTCGTCGAGATAATCGCCGACTCTGAAGAGCATCATTCCGCTGTTGATAAGATAATGCTTATCCTGCATATATTTTACGGCTGTATCATGGTCAGGCTTTTCAACAAAAGCATCAACCTCTTCGCCGTTGGACTTGATATATCCGTATCTTTCTTCGGGAGATACAACAGGCATTCCGAATGTGACTATATAGCCTTCTTTGCTTAATTCCACGGCTCTTGTAATATCATCCTTGTACTCAAGCCCCTCTATTACCTGGTCTGCGGGAACCACAAGCACAGTCTCGGATTTTGCAAGTCTTAAGCAGGCAAGAGTGATAGCCGCCGTTGTCTTTCTTCCTTCGCCTTCAAAAATAAAACGGTGAACAAGTCCCTGGAATGCCGCAACCTGATTTATGGCAATAAAACGATACTCCTCATTGGTAATGATGATAAATTCATCGCAATAAGGAATATTTCTGGCTATCGTTTCCTGGAAAAGCGAATGATCGCCCTGAATCTTTATAAATTGTTTCGGATAACTTTGACGGGAGAGGGGCCATAATCTGTCTCCTCTCCCGCCTGCAAGTATGATACACTTCATAGTTAAAAATTATGCGTTTGCAAGAGCCTTTTCTCTTTTAGCAAGTTCTCTGTCATGCTCTGCCATTATTTTTACGAGTTCTTCGTAAGAAGTCTTCTGAGGATTCCATCCGAGAATGGATTTTGCCTTTGCGGGATTGCCCCAGAGATTGTCTACATCTGTAGGTCTGTACCACTGAGGATTTACACATACAAGCATCTTACCTGTAGCTGCATCGTAGCCCTTCTCGTCTACTCCGCTTCCTTCCCAGCGAATGGTAATGCCGTTAGCCGCAAATGCCTTCTCCGTGAAGTCTCTTACTGTGTGCTGTTCGCCTGTAGCAATTACGAAATCATCGGGAGTATCCTGCTGCATGATAAGCCACATGCACTCTACATAATCCTTAGCATATCCCCAGTCTCTCTTTGAATCGAGGTTTCCGAGTTCAAGATGATCCTGAAGGCCTTCTGCGATACGTCCTGCTGCAAGAGTAATCTTTCTTGTAACGAATGTCTCGCCTCTTCTTTCGGATTCATGATTAAAGAGAATACCGTTTACACAGAACATTCCGTATGCTTCTCTGTATTCCTTCATCATCCAGAAACCATACTGCTTAGCAATAGCGTAAGGTGAGTAAGGATGGAAAGGTGTTGTCTCAGACTGAGGAACTTCTTCAACTTTTCCGTAAAGTTCGGAAGTGGAAGCCTGATATATTTTTGTGGACTTTTCCAAACCAAGAGTTCTTACTGCTTCAAGGATTCTTAAAACACCGATTGCATCAACATCACCTGAATATTCGGGAACATCAAATGATACCTGAACATGTGACTGTGCTGCAAGGTTATAAATCTCATCCGGTTTAACTTCACCTATAACTTTGATAAGCGATGTGGAATCGGCAAGATCACCGTCATGCAGTTTGACCTTGTCTAAGATATGAGTAATACGTCCTGTATTTGCAATAGATGCACGACGGGTAATTCCGTGAACTTCATATCCTTTCTCAAGAAGCAGCTCTGCAAGATATGAACCGTCCTGACCTGTAATTCCAGTAATTAATGCTTTTTTCATTATGTATCTCCTTAGTGTATAATTTTGCCTTTTTATTTAATCCACTGTGCCCATTTGCTTCTGTATACTTCGGGTGTCATACCTTCAGCATCCACAAACATTTTTATAAAATCGCCGTAATCCTTAATACCGCATTCTTCGGCAATTTTTGTCTCGGGCTCAATGGTAAATCTGAGCATTTCTTTTGCGACATTCAGCCTTCTGATTTTAAGATATTCTTTCATGCCGATGCCGTATGCACTCGCAAACGCTTCTTCCGCAAGATCATTCTTAACGCCAATCTTATTGCAGATATCGGACACTGCTTCGTCTGAAGCATAGTTGTCGTTAAGGTATGTTCTGATTGAAGAAACGTCTATATCACTTGGTTCGGATGAAAGAGCAGTTACATCGGAAATAATCTCTGTAAGCATTTCGGTAAGTGTTTCGTTTGCATATATTTCCGACATCACGCTTTTATCGTTGCAAAGCGCCATGAGGTTTTCAATCATCTTTACATAGCCTTCAGTTTCCTGAGGAGTGAAGATGTTTGAGTTTTTATTTTCTTTTAAGAACAGCTCATAAAAGTTTGCTGCCGTCTTTCCGTAAAAGTGCACCCACGAAAGTTCCCAGGGTTTGCTTTCGCTGCTCTCATGCTCGTATTTTTCCATGCAGTTAAGAAGAATACAGTCGCCGCTTTTTACGGTATATTCCTGTCCGGAAACCCTTACAAAGCCTTCACCGTCTTTTATGATGATAAAAAGAACCGACTCAAGTCCTTCTCTGGAACTGGTGTGAGGTCTTAAGCTTTTAAGTACGCCAGCTTCCTGCACATATAAAAGATTGTTAAGTGCAAAGTCGCCCGGTGTATGAATAAATCTTGTCGACTGTGTAGTGCCCTGATTGGAAAAAAATCTGCTGGAAGTATCACTCATTTATTTTTTCCCTCCAATAATTAAGAGTTTCCTCAATCGTCTGTGCCAAAGGAATCTCTGTCTTCCATCCCGTGGCCTTGTTAATCTTCGTTGTATCTGCCTCGATAATCGGAACATCAACGGGACGAATCTTCGCAGGATCAACTTCAACTTTGATGTCTGCCGGAGACTTAGAAAGAATTAAATCCAGAATGTCCTGAATTGCTACCGCATGTCCCGAACCGACATTATAGGTCTCACCTTTTTCGCCCTTTTCGATAAGGAGCGCATATGCTCTTACAACGTCTCTTACATCAGAGAAATCTCTCTGGGCTTTAAGATTGCCTACATGCATTACGGGTTCTCTTAATCCTTTTTCTATTTCGACTACCTGCTTGCAAAAATCAGCCACAACGAACATCGGAAGCTGATTGGGTCCTATATGGTTAAACGCTCTTACCATCATAAGGTCCATATCGTATGCCTTGGCATAAATACTGCCTATCATGTTCTGACACGCCTTGGTTGCCGCATAAATATTTCCGGGGCGAAGATTGTTTTCTTCGCTTATCGGAGTCTCTCCCGGTCTGATATGTCCGTACTCCTCGCCCGAACCGATTAAAAGGACTCTGGGCTTGTAATAGAGCTCTCTGATGGCATCCATTACATTGACGCTGCCTTTAATGTTAACGTCAATCGTAAGTGAAGGATTTTTCCATGCCACACCTACGGAACTCTGTGCTGCAAGATGGAAAATATAGTCCGGTCTTATCTTAAAAAGAACATCCACTATTTCCTGTTTTTCGAGAATGTTCAGGTCGCAGACTGTTGCATTGGGATTATCAAGAACTTCATGTGCCAGTTTGGTGGCATAAACCTCCATCCCTTTGTCATTGGCTAAATGGTTAATCAGATAATTACCCACAAAGCCCGCTGCGCCTATTATCAAAGCTTTTTTCAAAATATATTCCTCTGTTGAGATAATTACTTAATTACAAATCCGTAACTCGTGATTAGATTCTTGAATTCCGGTGAATTACCGAATCCGTTTTCAATAAGCTGCTGTCTTGACATTCCGTCATTTAACGCCTGTACCCATTTCCAGTAGTTCACTTCATCATCGGTTCCTACCGGGTTTCTGTCAAAGAATGAAGCATAGCAGTCTAATACAAATTCTGCGTTATTTCTGTCCTTGTTTTTGTATTCCTGTGAGTTAAGGAATCCTTTGGAAATAACTGTTCTGATATCGTACTGTCTTCCGTCGGCATCCTGTCCGTTTAAGATACAGCCTTTCCAGTATGCTTTACCGCCTTCATCTGAAGGTCTTGCAAGAGCCTTATCATACAGTCTTTCTACAAATGCATCCAGCTGCCCTTCATCTACGCCTTCAGTTTCAACGTTAAGAGGCTTTAATGCAGGATCCTGAGGTTTTGCCGGAGCTGTATATGTTCCGGGATTGATTCCGTAGCTTGCGCAAAGTATTTTAAATTCGTCTGACTTTGTAAAGCCTTCAAATACCTGAAGTCTCGTCTTGGTACCGTTCTGCAAAGCAGTATACCATACGTTATATCCGCCTTCATCGGGTTCTCTGTTAAAGAACGCCTTATACATTGTTCTTACAAACTGATCGTTATTTAAATCTCTGTTTCTGAACTCACCACTGTTAACAAATCCGTAAGCTACTTCAGCGCCGGATTTAGAACCGGATAAAAGAGCGTTCGTCCAATTGGCAATTCCGTCTGTATCAGCATCAATCTGCGCATCAGATCTGCCAAGTACTTCCTTGTAGAATCTTTTTACAAACGCTGTAACTTGTTCGCTTCCCGCCGACAAATCAAGTTTAAAATCTGCAGGAGCATTTACACACATGGAATTTCCGTTATTATCCACTGCAAACAATATTACTTTGTCAGTGTTTCCCTGCGCGGGGAATGTTACAGAAATATTTGTCTGTCCATCAATATTCTTTGATGTGGTCTTATACAAAGTTCCGTCTACAACTGCACCCGAAGTAAAGCCTTCCTGGTATACCTGACCCTTAACAGATGATGTGGAAATCTCTCTGGTATACATATGATTGTTAAATCCGTCATCTGCTGTAGAATTGTTGTATGCAGTACAGTAAATAATATTGGCAAAACCGGTTTTGTTCGATACCGAAGCCTGGTTGCCGCTAAGTTTCTTAATTACGCCGTCGTTGTAAACGAATACGGCATATTCTCCGTAGTTTGCAATTCTGTTATTTGTAATTTCCGCCTGAGCACTGTTTTCAAGTCTGATTCCGACGCCGTTCATGTCAGGGCTTGATTTATAAATATGGTTTGAAGAAACTGTATTATTTGATGATCCAAGCAGATGGATTCCGGTATGATCGGTATTATCTGCCAGAGTGTTGGAGGTAATATTGGTAGTGCAAGCACCCTCTATTCTGATTCCTGACCATGAATTGTTATGTATATTATTCTCTGAAACAGTTACATTTGCATCCGTGATAAAGATACCGCATTTTGCATTTGAATAGCATTCATTCTTGCTTGCGGTTCCTTTTGTACGTTCTTTTGATGCATTGTGATCATGTCCATCGTAAACTATTCCGTGTCCGCCATTACCGTATACTTTATTTCCGGAAAGATTTGCATATGAATCTCTGGAAATGTTGATACCGTCATCCGGTGAACTGTAAACGGTATTATTTTCCAGTGATATATTCTGAGAAGTGAAAGTTACCTGAATTCCGTACCAGCCTGCGTTTGATACAGTATTGCCTTTTAAAACGATATTAACGCTGTCATGTCCGACAATAATACCGTTTCCGTAATGAGCCTGAATAGATCCGACTTTATCTACTTTATTGTCAATAAGCTGTGTACCTGTACATCCTGTGTCAAGAAGGATACCGTCACCGTGCATAGCCGTTGAAAGCTGGGAAGCATCTCTTGCACTGTTTTTAACAGTATTGCCCTTTAATACAGAACTGTTGTCTCCGATTAATGTGATTCCGTAATGAAGTGAGTTGGAAACTGTATTCTCGGAAAGAGTAATCTTTTTGCATTTATTTAATCTGATTGAAGAAGCACCGTTATTACCGCTGATTTTATTCTTGCTTATCTCACACTCGGAAACACTGTCTGCATAAATACCGCAGTTGGATGTTCCGCTGATGGTATTGCCTGTAACCTTGGCTCCGTTTGCAAGAACTATTACTCCGTTTGAAGTAGGGCCGATAATTGTATTACCGGTTACTGTTGCTTTTTTAACTCCCGTAGGAATTGTAACGTATGTGATGTTTGAACATTTCTTAACAGTAACGTTATCCGCTTTTATATAAACCTCATAACCATTCAAATCGTAACCTTCAAGTGTGTGGCCTTCCTGTTCAATGACCAGTCTCTGGCCTGAAATATATACTTTACCGCTTGAACAGTCATTACAGGCATCAACAGCATTTTTTGCCTCAGCCTTTAATGATAAAGCACCTAAAGCCACTGCAAAAAACAGTACTGATAAAGCAAGTGTTGTCAGTCTTCTTTTAGCTTCTCTCATAGTAATCCTCCGTTCCACTTTTCCTCATAGAAAAGATACCAAAAATCATTTAAATATTATACCAAAAAATGCGCATAAAATCAAACAAAATCGCTATTTTTACGCACTCTGAAATACATCCTAAAAGAGGCATGATTAATTAGTTGGAAACCCCGTATCGTTTGCAGAGATTATTAAATTCAATACTCTTTGCAAATCCTAAGAATACTTCTTCTCTGGAAGTACCGTTAGCAAGCTTGTCCATCCAGTAATTCTTACCCTCCTCATCCGCTTCACGATCCATCATAGACCTGTAAAGTGAATCCAGGAAAGCCGAATCATCCAGGCCGAGATTTAAGAATTCCTGACTGAATATAAAGCCGTGTGCCATCTGAGTGGCAGTTATTTTATGATCCCAGAGAAGTTCGCAGTTGTGGTTAAGTCCGTCGGCATCAGGCTCTCTGCCAAAGCAGACACCGTAAAGTCTGGTGATAAACTGCGTAACATTATCACTTTCGCCGCAACCCGCACAACTTCCTCTCGCCACAGTTCCGTACTGCGGTATGGCTATTCCTGTTCCGCGATCAATACCGTACTCTTCACAGATTCCGCCGAATTCCACGCTTAAAAGGAATCCGTTAAGAATCTCTTCTCTGGTTGTGCCTTCATTGAGTTTGCCGACCCAGTGCTCAAGGCCGCCTTCGTCGTACTCTCTTCCTAAGAAAGCCTTGTACAACTGTTTTACATAGCAGCTGTTGCAGTAATTATGATTTTTAAATTCTTCGGAAAATGCAAATCCGTAACCAACCTGTGAACCTGTCTGCTGGCCTTCCGCAAGTATATTGGTCCAGTGTTCCAGTCCTCCCTCGTCAGGATCTCTGTCTAGACAGACATTGTAAAGTCTGGTAACAAACTGCCTGATTTTTTCCAAATCTACCGGAGGTCCTTCATTGGGCATATTGTTGTAAATGGGAATTTTGAATACAAAATTGGAATTAATTGCACCACATTCCTCATATGCTCTGTATACGCTTCCGCTCTCGGCCATGGGTGCCTGAAGATTCTGCATGTACTGGTGATAATAAAGTCCGCCGTCCGACGAGTCCACATCAAATTTTTCAAGATACAATGTGTCCTGACCGCGGTTAATCCAGTCTGCTCCTATAATCTGAGCACCGCCGGATAAACCAAGTGCTCTGGTGTACCAGCCTTTGTTTCTTGCATACTCTACTCCGTTAGCAATTATTTCTGCAGAGTTTTTACCGTAAGCACCGATATTGTAATAGTTATATACACCGTATTTGCCGTTAATCAGGTCATTGTAATTCGCTTTTCTTGCCACATCGCCTCTGCCCTGTTCCTGCAGCACACGGCTTGCCAAATGATAAGGGCTTACACCACTGTCCATAGCTGCCTGAATAAAGAAATTCGAATAACAAAAGGGCTGATCCTCCTGATCTTCCAGAGGTCTGTGAGACATCCAGGAATTGGCTATAATAGCCTCCACTCCGTCGATGTTATGAATGGACGGATTGTAAGAAAGCTGCTCGAAAGCAAACACATGATACTCGTCCAGATAATTAACGGGATTAAGGCAGTATTCAACCGCCACTCTTGATGCACGAAGCCAGTTCTTACCGCTCTTGCCGATATATTCGCCGGTAGATGCGTCATAATCGCCCGGTTCCTTTGATTTCCATGAATCATCGCAGGTTACATATACAAGGCTTCTGTTTCCCTGCATTTCGTTCTCTACCACCGTATTCCAGTCAAGCCCCGTATTAAAGGGTATGAAAGTCCAGTTGGGGTGAAGCTGGTTTATTGCGCGAAGTTTGGCTCTGTATCCTGAAGGAAATGCATTGTAATCCGTTTCCGCATTTACATTAATCTTATCAAACGAAAAAGCCATGATAACGATTATTAATCCCATCATGGCGCTTATTATTCTGTATAAAATCTTCTTGTTTTTAAAACTCATTCCTTAATTCTGCCTGTCTGTTCTCGCTGTGTCTTTTAGTCTCTCTGGAAAATATCTCTGGTATATACTTTATCCTTTACATCATCAAAAATACTGTCGTATCTGTTAGCCACGATAACTTCGCTTCTAGACTTAAACTCTTCCAGATTGTTTACAATCTTGCTGCCGAAGAATGTGCTGCCGTTTTCAAGCATGGGCTCATAAATAATAACCTCAACACCTTTGGCTTTGAGTCTCTTCATAATGCCCTGAATCGAGCTCTGACGGAAGTTGTCGGAGTTAGATTTCATGGTAAGTCTGTATACACCGATAACGCATGTCATATTCTCCCCTGCGGGGTTATCCATGCGGTGGTATTTCTCATAAAATCCGGCTTTCTTTAAAATCTGCTCGGAGATGAAGTCTTTTCTTGTGCTGTTACTCTTTACGATAGCCTCAATGAGGTTTTCAGGAACATCCTTGTAGTTTGCAAGAAGCTGCTTGGTATCCTTAGGCAGACAGTATCCGCCGTAACCGAAGGAAGGGTTGTTATAAAATGTCTGAATTCTCGGGTCGAGACAAACGCCCTTAATAACAGAGCTTGAGTCAAGTCCCTTAACCTCTGCATATGTATCAAGTTCATTAAAGAAACTTACTCTTAATGCAAGATATGTGTTGGCAAAAAGCTTTACAGCCTCAGCCTCCGAAAATCCCATTATCATGATTTCCACATCCTGCTTAATGGCTCCGCCTTTTATGAGCCCTGCAAACTCGCCCGCTGCTGCCACAAGTCTTTCATCATCGGGATCGGTACCAACGATAATTCTGCTCGGATAAAGATTATCATATAATGCCTTGGATTCTCTTAAAAACTCCGGTGAGAAAATAATATTCTTCGAATTCTTTTCCTTGCGAATTCTCTTGGTATATCCTACGGGAATCGTGGATTTGATAACCATGATTGCGTTGGGATTGATTTCCATTACTGCATCAATTACGCTTTCAACCGCGGATGTATCGAATCTGTCAAGATCGGAATCATAATTGGTCGGAGCGGCAATTACAACATAATCCGCATCTGTATATGCTTCCTTAACATCAGTTGTTGCATACAGATCCAGTTCTTTGTTTGCCAGATAATCCTCTATTTCATTATCCTGAATGGGAGAAATTCTTTTATTGATTTTATCAACTTTTTCCTGAACGATATCTACTGCCACAACCTTGTTGTGCTGAGCAAGGAGTGTTGCAATCGACATTCCTACATAACCTGTTCCGGCTACTGCAATTTTCATATATTATTCCTCCGATATTACAAAGCTTTTATCATAGTTTGGTGTAAAAATTGTATACTTTATAATCCCAGCCGTCTTCATTCTCGGTAAACAGGATTACGGGAACCCTGTTTTCCCACGAATACCATTGAACGCCCTCTTCAACCATATCTACGACTACCGTTACATCCTCAGGCTGAGTAGAAAGGTCTATGTCAATGTCATATGATTCACAAATCAAAGGACCCGCGGTAATTCTGGGGAAATCATAAAGGTCTTCTGAATTTTCATATTCAAGGTGATATGAAAGAAGATATTTGTTATTAAGATATATCTTACTTCCGTCAGTCACGGAAACTCTGATATGAGCCACGTTCTGATGGTCGATTTTGATACTTTCAACCGTTAAGTCAATATCAGAGAAATCCATTTCTTCATACAGATCCGGATTTAAAAGCTTGTATACTGCATCAACCTCGAAAATCTGAACTTTCTTGCCTAAGCTTTTATCAAATCTGTCCGGCAGGCCAATAATCGATGATAACGAATTCTCCGAAAAAGTATTTCTGTAATAGTATTTTAATAAATCAATACTTCCGTTCTCAGCATACTGATCGCCGTTATTATTAGTTATATAAATGGCAGGAGCATTATACTCATTGGTATCCTTTGCAAAAGTATCAAAATATCCGGGTTCAATCGGATAAATCTGGGCTTTCGTAGAACTTAACAGAGGATAGTAAAAATACTGCATGAGATTCTTTTCAACGAAAATAATTGTATTACTGTCAGAGCGTTCTTTAGCCATCTGAAGTACTTCTTCAAATGCCTCTTTGTCAAATCTGTTTTCTGCTTTTGAATTTAAAAGAAGTGCCGTATATGGAACCAGCAAAATAAATATGCTGATAATCGGAATTACATACTTCACTTCGTTCTTTTGTAAGCGAAGCATCATACCCGCAATAATGATAACAAACGGGATAAAAGATGCGATATATCTTGCTCCGTAATAATATCCTTCAAGCATATTTCTCATTACGCATGAATGCACAATAACCGTGTAAACAAATGCAACAATCACGGATGCTTCTTTTATGCCGAGGACGTACTTTGTGCTGATAAGCCTAACCATTACAACAGGCAGAATAATGAGTCCGGAGCAGACTATAAATGCTATGAAGGTTATATGCAGAAAATCCTGGAATGAATAACATTTACGAATAACAATAAATACCAATGCCGGTATAACTGCCGCAGTTGCCACCGCCATCAGTATCTTAAATATCTTTTTGCCTTTATCCCTCATAAAATCCGCAAATTTCTCAGATTTTATCTTTTTGGAGAGTAATGCAAAAATGACTCCTGCAAGAATTGTAACCGCAGTTATCGCTATCACAAAAATGAAATAATAGTTTCCAAGGAATGATAATCCGAGTCTGTAATTAATAACTGTATTCTTATATGCGGTCATGAAGTGGAAAAGAAATCCCAGTAAATATCCCGCAATCATTATTCCGCTTGAAACCAGATGTCTGATTTTGCCTTTGTGAATATAATTCATCCAGTATAAAATCAGGAATAGCGAAAGCATGGTATATACGCTTGTATGAAGGAATGCGAATGTTATTACTCCGAGAGCGGAAAGAATAGAAAGCTTTTCTTTTCTGCATAACAGAAAATACATGAACATAGTCATGCAAAAGCCAATTACGGGTTCAATCAGAGTTGTGTGATTGCTGTAAACGAATACCGGAGATGCTCCGAGAAGCAGAATCAGAACAGATCTTAATTTCCAGTCGCACTTAAGAGCTCTTAAAATCTCATCAACAAATACAAAGATACAAAACGCAAATACGGCCTGAATAAAAGCCATTCTGCTGATTCCGAAAACAGTTCCGGACAAAGCAAGTATTGAAGGATATACAGGATTGCTGCCGTATTCTCCAAACATCTTAAAAGATTTGCCTTCCTCGGATTCGGAATACTTAATTGAATAGTCCGCAGTAAAGTTTTCACGGTCCATGTTGCTTACAGCATCATAGAAGTAAAACTCATATACACTGCCGGGTTCAATATTTTCATATTCATCGATTTCAAACTGCAGTGATTTCTGACCGTTTAAAATTGAAAGTGCCTGAGTTCTTGCATTGCCGTCATTATATCCGATTCCGATTGTTGCATATGCTCCAAGAGAAAGAAGTGTGGCAACAATAATAACGCCTCTGTTTATAAGAATACTGTGGTCAAGCTTTAATTCTCCAAATGAGAAAAACTCTAGTCCACTTTTGCTGCTTTTAAAATATGTGAATGCCAGGATTGCAATATCCATCAGCGTTACTGCAAGCAGGCAGACTTCAACCGAAAACATTTCAAACACCCACATTAAGGCTGACGTGAGTGAGAATAAACACAAAAAGACCGACAATGCCTCGGCCAGCGGTACAAATATTCTTTTTTTATCCGAAAAACTGCTGAATGTAAAGAATAGAATTACTACATTCAGCAACAACAAAAACAGTACAAACATTTATCCGTTCCATAAACTATATATTGGTTTAATATTACACTATTTACGGGCTTTTTTCAATTCAAATAATCTGTAAAAAATCTCGGTTATTATAAGCGCTCCGACCAGAATAATATAAAAATCCGCAGTAATATGGTTTTCAAACCATGTATTCTTTGTTATCAGCGCCTCAATCACTTTTATTAACCAGAGATGACAGAGATATATAAACAGCGATCTTTTACCCAGATAAAAACTCAAAACATTTCCGACCTTGAAAAATCTGAGTAAGACAAAAGCCAAAATGCACAATCCGATACCTGAAAGAGTTTTCATCATATCTGCTAAAAGAAGTCCCTTTAAAACAACAAATAATCCGCCGGGAATGCAGAAAAGCAGGAACGACAAAATACCGATCAGTATATATGCTTTCTTTGAAAGGCCCGTCAGTTTCTTTTCAAAAGCCGAAAAAACAAGACCGACAGGGAAAAGCATAATGCCGTTATACCATCTGGGATTGAATTTCAGTATGAAAAATACGCATCCGCATACAAGACACAATACCGCAGTCAGCGCCAGAAGCAGGCCCTGTTTTTTATAAGCAATAACCCAGCTTATAAAGAAGCATAAATAGCAAAGCATTATTACATCAATGTACCACTGGCCTTCGAGCATATCACGGACAAAGGTTTTTAAGGAACCCTTTGAAATCAGAAAGATGGCTGTCTGAAACAGAAACGATATGATGCACGCGGGCACAAGAACTTTTATGATTCTGTTTTTCCAGTAGCGTACGGTAGGCTCTTTCTGACAGTATCCTTTGCCAATCCCGTAACCGCTGAGAAAGAAGAACACCAGAACGCCCATTCCGCCGAATACCGAGAACGGCTTTAAAACAATGCTCGTGTATCCGTAGTCGGCCAATACAGTCTGCGTATGCGCCAGAAATATCATTAATGCCGCCATACCTTTTAAAGCTGTCGATTCATCTTTGGAAAATGCATTTTCTTCAGTGCAGGATTTTTTTGTTTTAACTTTCCAGAAAAATGTAACCAGGAAGCTTATACAAAAAAACAAAATAATCGAAAGGAAGAAAATGTCTCCCTGAAATAACTTGTCTGCTAATTTTACCATTTATCTAATTCCCTATATAAACTGTATATATATCTGATGTCCTGACTTCCTTGTCAGCGATAATATTCGGATTGATAAAGCCGTATTCGATATAGTTTTCCAGTCGGCTGTTATGCGAAATAATAATATCCATATCGTCGGTCATATTCTCTCTGATAATTTCGGTTGAATCCAACGGATTATACAAAAGAACAATATGCGAATCGTAGAAATTAACCTGCAGTTCGGACGGGTATCTGTTCTCATTGCTTATGTAATAAATATTTTTACCTTCCAAATCACATCCGTCTAAAAGCTGTTCGAGTTTCTGCATGTTTGCATAGTTTCTCTGCGCATTCGGAACAACCGTCTGCATTGAAACATAATAAAACGAATAGATATAGAAAGCGATCATGCATATGTACACAATCCATCTTTTCTTATTGTTGCAGAACCAGTATACGACAAAGGTCACAGCAAAAATAATCAGGGTGAGTCTGTAAAAATCGAGTACGAACCTTCTTAAATCATAATTAAAGTAATTGAAGAGATCGTATCCAAGCCATACCGCAAGACAGGTAATCGATGTCGATCCGCCGTTATTTCCTGCACGCAGAATATTCGGAAGCGTAAATTTCAAAAACAGAATGGATATCGTAATAAGAATCCAGTAACCGATTCTGGCCGTCTTTTTGAAATCGCCGATAAAATCCACCGATAAGAAACATAAAAGAACTATCATCGAAAGATGGATTTCAGTATATCTTCCCCATACGTAATAAGCCCACTTCGTATTTGTAACAATACCGCTTATAAGACCTGCTATAGATATAGATGTGCTGATAAAATAAGCGAGTGCCATATACTTAACAAGAAATCCGTACGGAGCGTATATTTCGTTTTTATTCTTTTTGAATATAAGAGTAAGAACAATACCTGCAAACAGTGAGAAAAACCCCAGGGAAGCCGCATTTGCATAAAACAGCTGTCCCATGGTTGCTTTGAACATAAGGAAAATACTGTCAATATCTTTTAGGAAACCTAAACGGTTGGTCGCAAGAGTTTCCATGGTATTTCTAAGTTCATCGGCATGCCATAAATTCGTTTTGAAATATCCGATGACAATTCCGTTAACCTTGTAAAAGACAAGGAGCACCGCTCCGGACATACAGAAAACGATTAATCTCTTTATAATCGTTTTTTTATTGTCCGTACGGTATTTGAAAAACAGATATATCTGCTCCCACATACACAGTATCGGGAAAATAATATTCCTGCCGTGAATCATATATGCGTAACCGGCTATAAGCACGCTGGCGACTGTCCATGGAATCATATGGTCTTTATAGTGGTCATACATCTGGATTGCAAAGAAGATATTAAGAAAACAGAAAAGAACTACAGATGTTTCACTCCATGTGAATTTTCCCGCTGTCATGTAAACAGGATACATCGAAGTTAAAAGAGCAAGACCGAATGATACAATCTTTCTCTGTTTTGAGAAAAACTTTCTTAAAATAGCATACACAATCAGCGCCATGAAGGCTTCCAGAACTATATTTTCATAGAGCGCCAGCTGATATGCTTTCCAGACATTTTTTTCAAACAAAAAAACAGGCAGATAAAGGAGCGCAGAACCAAATCCATGATACGCATCAATGGACCTGTTATACGATGACCAGTCCGTGCCTGTCAAATATGCTGCCATGGACAGGATGTTATATTCATCACTGCCCATGTTAATCATTTTTACCTGAAGCGTAATAGGAAGATTTACGGCAAAAAGAAGTACCAAAAAACCAAAATATGTATAAACATATTCCAAAAATCCAAATTTCTTAGATTTGATTTTTTCTTCAGACTTCAAATTGTCCATATGTTTTCCTAACTGTGCCAGAAGTTTTTGAGTTTAAGGTTACCCTGTCTCAATAATCTAAACTTACCTCTAAACCATGCAAATACATACTTTCCGTATTTCTTAATAACATAAGAATAAATGAAATGCTGGGCGAACCACTTGGGATTAAACCAGTACTTGTAAGCCGCAACCATGGGCTTGGGTACTTTTTTGAGTTCATTGATCAGTTTCTTGTCTTTTAAGTCAATAGTATCAAAAGGATATACTATCGAGTCATCGGCATTCTTGATTGTGCCGCCCTGTGTATTGAAGTCGTTAACATTGTTGTTTTCCAGATCCAGGAATTCAAGTTCTGTATAATCTGCTATATCATCTACAGCAGCAAGAGGAACAAGTCCGGGGAAAGGATGAGGCTCAAGGTCAAGATAAATCTTGTCATCAAACACGTTTCCGTAATGTCTGTCACCTACATAGCTGTCACACATTTCTATTTTACCGTAGTTATCCACAAGAATGTGTGTCATACCGAGATTAGACATTCTTCCGAGTCCCATTACCGCATGGAGCTGATACTTAAAGTTTGTCATATCCATGTAGCGTGCGGTCTTTTCCCACTGTTCTTTTGTATACATCTGAGGATACTTTTTACCGTGATACAATCCTCTGAATGCACGGATATGAACTCTGTAATGATTCTTTTCAAACTCAGGATAATACTTCGTCTCAAAATCATCTATCTGATCCGGATACATTACATATATAACCGAAGGCTCGATGCCGGCCTTTCTGATGTTATTACACTGTTCGATAAACTTCTCCACGCTCACCTGTGTAGGATGGAAAGAAGCGTTAATATTCAGACGGCCTTCTTTAGCAAGAGTGCTCGATAAGAGTCTGTTCAAAGGAATGGAAACATTTGATGTCATTCTAACCTGCCAGTTCGGATGACGTCCAATCATTTCAAGGGCCTCATAAAAGTGCTTTCCGCCCATAGTAGGCTCACCGTATGAGAAATAAAAGACGGTATCTTTGTTTCCGAAATGTCTTTCAAATGCTTTTTCCCACTCGTCAAGTTCGTGAACAATATGCATACCTTTATTAACACTGGTAGCAACATAGCAGTACGGGCATGAATAATTACAGTGTGCATATCTGCCGTTGTACTGCCAGAGTACAAGGGTCTTGGTTCTTGTCAGAACGGGAAGGATTGCATCCACATAAAGCTTTACGGTATCTTCGGACATTTTGCCGGATTTTATGGAAAGCTTTTTGCCGTGTGCGTTCTTCCAGTAAAAAGCAATATTTGCGATTCTGAACTGATACTGCTTGGAAATCTCGGAGATTTCATCATTGAATTTGCCCGCACGCTTAACAGTCTTGGGAAGCTTGCACAGTATCACACGTTTCTTCTGTTCATCCGCATATTTAGCAATATCCTTTGTAATCTGAATACTGTAGTCATACGAATTCTTTTCAAGTGCTTCCTGAACGCCATAGTTAAGAACTATTACATCATAACCGTCAAGCAGACTGCTTAAATCTAGAGAACTGTCAATCTCAGGTTTTGCTTTTTCATAATCAAGAAAGAAACCATTCTTTTCAGAATGCTTTTCGCTTACTTTATTGACGAGTGAAGGGTAAATCTGTTCTGTATAATTGTCACATATATACAGAATTTTAGCCTTGTGTTCCATCTTCTAACTTCTCCTTGCTTTTAATAAACCTTGTTGCGATAAAGAATACAATATCTCCAACTATAGACTGGAGACTTGCCATAGTTACAATAATAAGTGCATTTTCTTTGCCGAGAATGCTTCCTAAAAGGAATATCTGTATACTTTCTTTTACTCCAATGCCGGCAGGGGCAAAAAGCGCAGCCATACCCACTGCCGTAGCAATAAGATTAACGGCCATAACATATATATAATCTGTTGCCTTAAAAGAATTTCCGACTACGGCATACGCCATAACAGCAACAGCGAGACTTGAGAAAACCTTTGAAATAACAACTATTCCAATGCTAGTCAGCATTGTTTTGCTTTTAATATGATACTCGGGAAGGTAATCTTTCTTTTTTAATATCTTATAGCAGATACCTACAACTCCGTTGAATATAGGCGGAATCAGGCAAACCAGCATAACCGCAGTGATAATGTATACGAAAATAATAATCTGGTTATCGATCTGCAGGGATTTGTGAATCGGAATAATAATAAATACAGCAAGCAGCATACTGCTGAAAACCTGCAGAATGCTGTCTAAGAACGATGTAACAACCGCTATTTCGGTTGATACGCCCTCTCTGGTTGCAAACAGTATTTTTCCGCCAATCCAGCCTACCTTGCCCGGGATATAACGTCCAAGCCATGATTCGGCATATATTTTATATATTTTCTTTTTATCCAACATCTTTCCATGATAAGACTTAATCAGCACTTCCCACGAATAAGGCATTATCAAAAGTCCTGTCATTCTTATCGTAAAAGAAAGAAGCATAAAGAAAATATTATAATTTGCATTCTTTATGATTTCAAAATCTATGTTCCTGAAATAGTAAACAAGGAAAACCACTATCAGAATATAAAAAATAATAGTAATGACTTTCCTTATAACCTTTTTCTTATCCATTAAAACCTATTCTCCATTTTTATTGTTCCCAGAGTTCATTGACCAGGGAATAATTTAATTTTTCCTGAGTACTCATTCTTTCAAAAGAATTCGAAAGTCTCTGACGTACGGCTTCGTTATTGTTCACAAGACTTTCCATCTCAGGTATAAATGAATCAAGTATAGTTTTGCAGTCTTTAAGATTAACACTATACTCTTCCATGTCCAGTTCTTTAAGCATTCCGTTTACTTTGGCGGAATAATCGATAGCTATAAAAGGAGTTGCGGTAAGCGCAGCAAAAATAATGCTGTGAAGACGCATACCCACAAGAAACTCCGAATTCCCTATAATCTGAATTATATCATTGGGGCAGATCTGTTTTGAGCCGTCACCCAAAATCAGATTGTAATCTGCTTTACCGTTGACATTCATAATATCATTGCATACTGCATAATCCCTTTCCGTAAGAAAAGGAATTAAAACAACGGGCATTCCCAACTTATCATTAATTGCATTTATAATATTGCTAATCGAATTTATATATTCGTTATATAATTTCTTTTTCTTATAATGAATCTTCGAAGTAAGTGATACGGGAATAAACGGAATAGTATCAAACCAGTGTCTGACAGATATAGTTACATATTTTTCCGGAAGATTGTAACCGTCAATATTTCCCTTATTTAAAGGATACGAAAAAACGGGATCGGCTGTTACTTTATAATTTGAAGTAACTCCCATCTCTTTTAACAAGTCAAACGATGAAGTGTCACGCAGAGTAATAAGGTCGCACTTATCAAGCAGTTTCTTCACTTTTTTGCGTGAGGATTTATAATTCAGAGGGCCGAAACTGTTTGCATAAATAACAGTTTTCTTTCCCATATTAATCGAGAGTTCACATATTCTGGACCATCTGTATATATTGAAAACAGAAGTTTCATCCTGAAAAAGACATCCTCCGCCGATTAATACAATATCGGATTTGGAAATTGCATCCTTAACTTCAGCGGTATCTTTTATATTTATAAATGTGGTATCTTTGTGATACTCTTTTGCTTTAGAGGCATTTATGGAAATTACTTTTACATCATAATCTTCCGAATACCGAAACAAAAGAACATCCAGAATCGCTTCGTCTCCGGAATTGTTAATTCCCGAAGCGCCACAGATGACCATATTCTTTTTCATCAGTCTCTCCTCCAAAACAAGGCGAAAGGTATTAAACCCGGTCTAATCCATAAGACCGTTAATACTCTTTACCATCTGCTCCCAACTGAACTTCTGAGCATTATTCTTGATTTCCTGACTAAAGGAATCGCTTCTGTTGTTTTCAAAGAAATCAATAACGGCATCGCTGATTTCCGAATCGTTTCCGGAATTAACAACATATCCCGTTTTCATATTATCAACTACATCGGGCAAACCGCCGACGTTAGTTACCAGTACGGTTTTTTCAAAACCGAATGAAATCTGAACAATACCGCTCTGAGTAGCATCTTCATAAGGAAGAACAACCAAATCTGTTGCGGCAAAATATTTTTCAACTTCATTGTCGGGAGTATATGTATCTTTCAGATAAATATATTTACCAACATTTTTGCTTTCAATCAAATCAAGATAATCCTGCTTGTCATCTCCGAAAGAACCAACCACAAGCAGTCTGCAGTCAGGTATTCTCTCGACAATTTCAGGCATTGCATTAATAAGATGCTTTAATCCCTTGTACTCTCTTACGAATCCAAAGAACAAAAGCAGTTTTGTATTATCATCTATGTCAAATTTATCTTTTTCAACAATCTCCGCACGTCCTTCTTTTTGAGATATGTTTCTCATCTTAAAGGCATTGTATGTAGGATGGGGATTGTATTTTACATTTGCATCCGCCTTGATGGTGAGAAGATCCTCTTCGTCGCTTTTTGACTGTACAATGAAACCGTCCCCTTCTTTCAAAACGGACTTGGTCAAAAATCTATCCATCGGGAATCTTTCATGCGGAAATACATTATGGCATGTAAATAACACCCTGATGTCTTTTTTTAGGTTCTTAAGCAGTATCTTATAGCACGGAGCAAAATAAGGATGCCACCACTGAAGCAAAACAGCATCGGGATGTATTTTATTTATATACCTGGATACCCCAATAATATTAAAGGGATTTGCTGTATTAATCAGGAATTCGGCGGAATCAACTTTAAAAGATTCGTTAGAGTAGTCCTTTTGTTCTTTTTTAAATAAAAGCTTGGGATACTGCATCTTGTACGAAATAAAAGTTACATCGTGCTCCTTATCCAATGCTCTGAACAAAAGGCTGGTATAATGCGCTATTCCACCTTTATACGGATAAACCGGTCCTATCAGTACTATCTTCATAATCAATCTTTATTTCAAAACTGTATTTTCATTAATCCTCAGATATAACGACAAATATTGTATATTATATTGACTTAAAAAGCAAGTCAAAGGCGAAGTGCCTGAAGCACTCCGCCTTTTTCTGCTTTAATTATTCAATTACTTTTTAATTATTTCCAGCTGAATGCTATAAATGCACCTTTGCGGTTCTCAACATAACTGTTGCAGGAACTAACTGAAATATAATATGTTCCGCTTGTGAGTTTGTCTGTAGTAACCTTGCTGTAGCTGTCGGTGTTATTGAAGTTATATCTCTGCCATGAAGGAGAATATAACTGAATATATGCACTGTTTGCATAAGGTGTCTTAATAGTAACTTTCTGATTCTTTGTTAATTTAATCTTATACCAACGTGTATAGTCGATAGTAGGAGTCTGAGCGATGCTGACTGTGGTTCCTGCTGATAAGTTTTTAGCCTTAGCAACACAATAGTTGCCCTGGTCTAACTTATAAGCAGCTGTCCATGTCCATTTAATCTTGCAGAGCTGATAGTAGTCGCCCATTTCAACATAATATGTACCTGCTTTAAGCGCAATATATTCTTTGCCCTTTTCTGTATCACACCAGCACCAGTGAACTCTTTCTTTGCAATTCTTATCGGCGTAAATATATACGTCAGCAAGTTTCTTTGTGTTGTTGCTCCAAACTAACTGAAGGTAGCAGTCTTTTTCAATAACGAGTTTGTAATGAACAGCACCTTCCTTGTTCATAGCAATGGTTGCACCATTGTCAATTTTTGTGTAAGCCTTAGCACGCATGGGTACGAACGCAATAGATAACAGTAATGTGCAGAATACTGCAAATAATGCGATCTTAAGAGTTTTGATCAATTTCATCAGTCTTTCTCCTTTTAAAAATATCCTAAGATTACCTGACATTAAATAGCTCTACCTGTTTTGATTCATTTCCTCCAAACAGTCAGGGTATTTAACCATTTATCCGCTATAAATAACTATAACATATCGGATTGCCGAAATACAACCCATACATAACAGATTTGTGCATTATTATCTAAAAAATTATAATTATATTAGTATACAAATAATTATTTCTTGTCCTGCATATTGTCCTTCATGTTTTTCTCTATCCAGGCAAGTCTGTAATCAATGTCTCTTGTTCTTTTCTGAATCTCCTGAGAAATCTTTCTGTTGGCGGAAATAACATCAGCCATCATACCGAGTACCCAGATCATAAAAGCAATCATAATCAGCAGACTGCAGAGTATCAGCGACTGGATATTACCCGATGCTCTTCCCATAAAAATGAAAACAATATATCTTACGCCGATGGCGAATCCGATTACAAAAGGAGGTATTCCGAGAAATGTAAAGAATCTCATGGGTTTATACATAAGATAAGCCCTGAAAATTGTTACCATGGATTTCTTTATATATCCGAACATACTGTGGAACAGTCTCGAAGGTCTTAACTCTCCGTTTGTTCTGATGGGAACAGACATGATGGGAATACTTGTTCTTCCTGCCTGAACAATCTGTTCAAGAGTGTATGTGTATTCATTAACAACATTTAACTGTAAAGCGGCTTCCCTGCTGTATGCTCTGAATCCTGAAGGTGCATCGGGAATATCTGTCTTGGATGCTCTTCTTACTACCCAGCTTCCGAGATGCTGAAGTTTCTTCTTAAGCCAAGAAAAATGTTTGGTCTGATCAATAGGACGAGCACCGATAACAATATCTGCCTTTCCTTCCAAGATGGGACGTACAATTGTCTCAATATCTTCGCCGCAGTACTGGTTGTCAGCATCTGTATTTACGATAATATCGGCTCCGTTTCTCAAACATGCGTCGATACCGGCCATAAATCCTTTGGCAAGACCTTTGTTTTTCTTGAAATTAACTACGTAATGAACACCCCAGTTCTTTGCCACTTCAACTGTGTTGTCCTTACTGCCGTCATTAATAATCAGGTATTCTATTTCGTCGATTCCGTCGATATGCTTAGGCAAATCATTTAAAGCAATTTCAAGGGTTTCGGCTTCATTGTAACAAGGGATTTGAATAATCAGTTTCATATTATCTTCCTCTTCTTAAACATAAACAATTTATTTTACCATTTATATATAGTTAATGCAAATCATCATATTTTAGTTCTTTGAATACATATACATGTAAGTATGGTTTTCCTCGCTGTCAAAATACTCGGGATAGCCAATCCAGGATTCGGTTCCGTTTACCAAATCTTCGCTGTGTACAAAAGTATTTATATATAAAGGTCTGTATTCTTTATCTGTAATATCCTCTATGTTAAAATCCTCGGGGCTTTCATACAGATAATAGATGTTATCATAAAACTCCGAAAGCTTATCTGTCTGGATGTTTAAATCCTCGGCTGCCGGATAAACTTCTTTCCCTGATGCTTTTAATATAAGCATCCACTCTAACAGAGTATTTGTGTTGCTGTCTATAATTACGGCACTGCCGGGCTTAACTTCTTTATTTAATTCGCCTTCAACCGTATCCCATGCAACTTTTGTGTCATCGGAAGTTTTAATCATTACCGTGTCGTAACTCAAATATAATAGCACGGATGACAGACATATCAAGGGAATCCATTCTTTTTTACCAAAATCTCTGTACATTGCCAGAAGAAGCAGTACAGGTATAATCACAAACGGAGCATCATATCTGCCACTGTAATAAAAATACGGTATATCCGATCTCAAAGTAACCGACCAGAACAAAATGTAAATAAACATCCAGTATAAAAGTACCGTTTGCGTATCTTTTATGGTGTCTTTTTTTATAAAAAGAGTTCCGGCAAATATGAGCGGAGTACCAAAAATTCCTGCTGCAAAAGAAAGTGCAACCGGGTTGTAATTAGGATTTAAAAGAAATCCTCTGTTATTTGCGGCATATGCAATCATTACAAATACCGTCATAACCAGAACCGATGCCTTTATAATAATTCCGGCGTTTGCTTTGACTTTTTCGAGTAACTTCACAGTTTTACTGTTTTCAACGATAAAAGGAATGAGTAAGGTTATTCCCGCACAAATCAACAGAATAACTGCAAGAATAAGCAGAAGTTCATTATTATCGACATTAAAACCGGGGATTACATTGCCCAGTTTGTTAATCGGCCTGAGGTAATTAAAGGAAGTATAAAGAGTCTCCAGTTTTACGGAGAAATTAAATCCCCAGAAATAAACCGCCAGCATCAGCAAAGTCGGAATAACCGCTCTTTTTCTTTTATCAGTCACAAGAAGAAGCCAGCCGCATATTACAAAAAGAGGCATCAGGGTATAAACCGATACGTGATATACGGAAAATACTGCAACCGGAATCCACATAAACAGTCTGACATCCCTGTTTTTATGGCAGGAAAGATAAACGAAAAAGGCCATTATCACAGTAAGGAACATCTCCGTTAAGGCCGATTTTGAAACCCAGACCACAAGGGGCGTACTTCCAAGAACCGCGACTCCCAAAGCCTCATAAAGCGTCTTTATTTTGAAGTTTTCAAGAATATAAAATGTTATCATCAGATAACATACAAAAAATATTGTCTGACATTCCTGCATATGGCTCATGCCGAACATCTTTCCAAAGAGAGCCAGTATTGCCGGCCATGTCGGCAGACCGTGATAAACACCTTCAAGTCCGCTCTTCCCGCCTGCGTTCTCATCCGCATAAAATGGTTCTGTCTGTCCTACCAGATAGTATCCCTGAAGCTCTCTGACCTTATCCCTGAAGTAAATGTAATCCGCGGGGTCTGACAATGTCTTTAAGGCATAATCGAAATTAAGCTCATTCGAATTGTTTCCGTACATAAACTCGATTGCCTTGGTCTGATAAACGCCCTGATCCTGACCCATTCCGTAAAAGCCGAATTTACCGCCGGAAAGCACTGCTGCAGCAAGCAAAACCGCAATAAATACAATTAATTCTTTTTTGCAGAATTTTATTCTTTTAAACTTTTTGATATTAACAAGTGAAAAAACAAAGAAACAGAATATTACGGAAGCGCAGATTATTACTGTTTTTGAAATCGTAAAAACGTCAAAGAAAAGCAGTATCGAAGATACAAAAACATACAGGAAAAAGTATCCGGTAACACCAAAAATACCCGCCTTTATGACGGATATATCCTGATTAAACCTTGAGATCATAAAAGCAAATGCAAAAGCACTTCCCAAAATCGAAATTATGAAAATTGTAATCAAAAGACTATTCGGCATTTTCTATCTCATAAATACTTTTTAATTCCGAAATATCCGCTTCCTCAAAGCCGGGTATTTCATTAACATACCCTATCACGCAGCCGTTGGTTTCGTAATAATGCAGACTGTACTCTCCGCTTTCGGGCAGAATCTGTTTGTCAAATATAAAAATATGCTCTTTGTCGGGAGAAGCAAGTGCATTGTTTCTGACAACCGACGCTTCAGCTTCAATTGAACGGGCAAAATAATAATTGTTTAATGTCTTTCCGTTATTTAATCCCCAGTCGGTTAAATCAAACAGAAATGTTCTGTCATCCGTGTCGGGAAGCTCATAACCGTAAATGACATATTTAATTTCAGCGTTATTACCGATTGCATTCCAAATATCTTCTTTCAGTCCGGACACATAGGTCTTTTTGGTATTAAACTCTTTAAACTTTGCTTTGTAAACTTTGCTCATGTCAAAAATCTGAAGAGCGGACATAACCACAAGCACTGCGATAAGCAGATACTGTTTCTTCGTGCGTTTTACGGCCACTATTCCCACCAAGAACATAAGGATATAAACCACATTCCAGCAGAGACGTCCCGAAGATCTGAACACCGACCATAAATCAAAAATCTTTGCCGGAAGATGCATATCAAGCAGGACTTTCTCACCGATTGTAACCGTCGGAGAAAGAGAAACAGCCACAGTGCATAAACATACAAAAGCAATCGAAATAATATTAAATCTGTATTTCTTAATCGTTTTAAAAGGCTTGCCTGAAACAAAGAACATCACTGCCGCAAAAACAAGCAGCAATATAAAACCAGCGCCTATAAACGCAAAGCCTTCAGCCTGTCCCGGGGAATACATCTTAAGGTCCTTGAAAATTCTTGACCAGCCCATGGGATTAAAAAACGAATTCAGGTTAAAACTGAAATATCCGAGACCCCATATCTGTGCCTTCATGTTCGAACCGAATCCTCCGAATAAAGCCGTGGCTCCGGCACCTGTTAAAAGAAACTCTGCTAAAAGAATAATGCTTCTTACTATTCTTTTGTTTGCAAGCAGATCATAAAGGCATATACCGACCAGAATCATACCATTCATTAAAAGATAGTACATATGAACGGAGCCTGAAAGCAGTCCGGTTAAAGCAATCAGAATATATATCTTTTTATTGTCTTTATATTTTTCGGGTGCAAACAGTATCTCAAGCGGTATAAAAAGAAGCCACTGTCCGGCCAGTGCGGTATGAGCGAACATTCTTCTTATCATAACCGGCGTAAATGCAAAAATAATACCGAAGATAATTATAGCGGCTTTGTTCTTCGTAAAATTCTTAATAATTCTGGCGGATAAAATCCCCTGAAGTATAAAGCACAAAACGCCCCACAAACCGAAATACTGAAAGGTTTTGGGGAGAATCGGCGATAGGATTTTAAAGAAAAATGCAACTATGGGAATAGAATCCGTAAAAATAATGCTTGCATTATTCGGATAAGACAAAGTATCAAAGAAGCCTATCGGGAACTTCCATGCTCCGAATCTGTATGCCACCCATCCGAGATAATGCTGCGATATATCTCCGCCTGATAAAAGCCAGTCAACATATCCGGGGTTAATTACCTTTACTCCGTATATTGAAATAAACGCAAGAACGGAAAGCGCTGCAATAATCGCATATACGATAATATCCGACTTATTTAGGCTTATTCTTTTTTTGTTTTCTTTTTTCGGAGAATTATTATCCATATATGCTTAACTGACACCTAAATGAATTCTTTAATCTTTTCGACTATAACTTCGGGACTGTATTCCCTTTTTATATAATCCGTGGCGTTCTTTTCCATTTCAGTCTTCTTCTCGGGATGATCGATAAAGTCTTTTATCGTTTCCGTAAGATTATCCACGACATTATCGAGCCCAATTTTTACTACGCAGTCATTAGGCAGTTCGGAAAACCATCCGCCTGTGTTGGTGATGCAGACTTTTCCGGTCTGAAGGATTCTTATCATTGCACCGGAGGTCTCGCCCATGGAAGGATTTCTTAAATTGACTATTACATCCGAATGTTTGATGAAACTGTTAAACTCTTCAAGATTTGTATAACCTGTTTTGATTACAAGGTCTCTCTGAAGTTCATCATCAACATATTCACCGTCTCCTGCCATTACATAACAGATTTTACCTGCTCCGGAAGCCGCAAGATTTTTTACCGCTTCGCAGACTTCACGGTTAAGTTTTGTTTCTGCGATATATCCGAATGAAGCCACTATAAAAGCATCTGTCGGAATATTGTATTTGGCAAAAAGTCTTTCTTTTTCAAGGAATGTCTCTTTTTCGCTCATCAGCGACAAATGGTTGATTTTCCTGATGTTTTCTTCTTTTATGAGGCCTGTCTCAAGAATCTTGTTCTTGGAATATTCGGAATGAACCATTATTTTGTTGCCGGCAGAAATCAGTTCTCTGTTAAATGCAAGTGTCGGAGCCATTTCCTTTTGCTCGAGAAGATCCGTCCCGTGGCTTTTGACCGCACGCTTGATTTCAAGAAAACCTTCCAAGCCTTCTTTGTGATATGTCTGTGAATAGAGGTCGTCTTTTTTTAAGTAATAACCGACAAACAGAAAATAAAGCATGAAATCATGCATTATAATCAGTCCGGGATGTGTTATTGCCACATCGTAAATATACGAATGGAAACCGGGCTGGTTGCCGATATTGTAGATTCTGTAATCAAACGAATCAAAATCAACATCATCCACCCAGTATTTTAATTTCGGATAATCTTTTAAAGCCTCATCGGTTACTTCGTAATTATCAGTGTAAAGTGTTATATCAAATTCTTTTCCCAGCGCTTTTACCAGAGCTACCGAATAATCTGAGATACCGCTCTTCAAGGGAGGAAAAGGGCTGGCGAATAAAAGTTTAGGTTTGTTTCCCATTAAAATTTCCTCTTATGACAAAAGCTGCTCTATAACGTAATCCCAGTTGATATTCTTTTCAATCAGAGATTTCTTTCCGTTTTGTCCGAGCTTCTTTGCTTCCTCTTTGTGATTGTAAAGATAATCTATTTTCTCTGCGATAAGTTTTGCATCGCTGTCAATTACATATCCGTTTACGCCGTCTTCGACGAATTCCAAAGGTCCGCCTGCGTCTTTGTGAACAATAACGGGCTTTTCGGAGAAGAAGCCTTCAAGCGTAATATATCCGTAATCTTCGTTATATGCACCAAAATAAACGCCGAGGCAGTTAGCGTAATAATTTATCTTGTCTTCTTCCGAGATAAATCCTGCCATCGTTACTTTGTTTTCAAGATGGTTTTCTTTGATTAATCCGTCAATGTAATCAAGCTCCGACTTGCTGCCGGAACCTGCAATAATAACCTTTGCATCGGTCTTAATATATTTAGCTGCTTCAACCAGCAATCTCTGACGTTTGATGGAGTCAATTCTGCTCGCATAAAAGAAATAATCACCGTAGCTTTCGCAGTGAAGTTTCTCATAATTCAAAGGAGGATGGTATAAAGTAACCGAATCAATTCCGTTGAATTCTTTTAATCTGTTGGACGTTGTCTGTGCTATCGTGAAAATCTTTTCGTATTCCCTGATATACTTGTCGTCGCAGCTTCTTATGTAGTCCCTGATTTCTTCACCGTTGGGCAGGTTCTGCAAATCACCGTAGGGAGTTCCCCAGAGATCGTAAGCCTGTCTGTGCTGATGCATAAGCCACATAACTTTGTTGTCATGCTTTAAATAATATGCAGGGAATTTGACGGCGATTACTTTGTCAATTTTCTCGCCGTTGGTTTCGCTTAAATCAATCATTCGTCCCATCATCATTGAATTGATGAGCTGGGATGTAGGATACCACTTAAACGGAATGGTAACCAGTTCGACCTTATGGCCGCGTTTTTTAAGTTCATCTTTTAACATGTCGCAGAGTATCTCCGCTCCGCCCGTGATAAAAGGAACCTGTACTGTTGCAATAGCTATTCTCATAATTTTACCTCAATCATTTTTTCCAATTCACTCGTAAAGACACTCTTGATCTTTTCGAAACTGAATCTACTCTCGTAATTTTTTCTTCCGGCCTGCTCGAGATATTTTTTGTAATCCGCATTTTCACAGATTACTTTAATAGCGGCTGCGTATTCATATATATTTCTTGAAAGCAGAACCTGATTGCTTCCGATAGTTTCGGGAACCGCACATTCGCTTAAAGCCACGATGGGTAGTCCGAAATACTGTGCCTCAACAACAGGCACGCAGAAGCCTTCATGTTCGCTGCAAACAAGCATTACATCACTGCCGAGATAATAAGTCATAAGAGTACTGTCGTTTACCTCGCCGATAAACTCAATATTGTCACCCAGTTCGTACTCTTCGATTTTGTTTCTTACTATCTCGTTGTAATCTTCGATTTCATCGAAAAACTTGCCTATAATTCTCAGTTTGATATTATCGCCGTAGTGGTTACGATAGCAGTTAAGAATATCAAGAAGCATTAAATGTCCCTTGTTCGGAACCACTCTTCCGACAAAAAGAATATTCCTAACTTTATCTTCCACAAGTTCTTTTAAAATTTCTTCGTTGGGTATTACTTTGCCCCACTCCTCAAGCTTGTTAAAAGGAGCGCAGATACTGATTTTTTCTTTGGGTACTCCGACCAAATCATAGGAGTTGAAAGTCGAATCACAGAACCAGTATGAATCGGGTTTTTCTTTAATAAATTCAAGGGTCTGTTTTCTGCCGTTGGCACACTGAAGATAATCGGAATTGCTGTAAGGCTCAAAGAATTTCTCCGGTGTAATATTGTGATAGCGGAATACCACCTTGGCTTTTGCGGCTTTAACCTTTGCAAAACCTTCTTCCCAAAACATACTGTGATGATAGATGATTACATTGTTCTCATCCTGCGCATATTCATTGAATTTGTCTTCTTCAATGTATTCCACGCTTTTATTCATTCTGTTTCGCGCATAGACATAGACTTCGTGGTTTTCACCAAGAATTCTGCCTATCATTTCTATATCGTTTCCTATGGCATCATGATTTGTTACTGTCTGATGCATCTGAATAAAAACCATTAGTGTTCTCCGTTATCTATAATCCGTTACTCTATGCAAATAACCAGTCCGTTGTTGTTAAAATGTTCATCATCCGTTTTAACCGAAAAGCTTATATATCTGCAGTCAAAATTATTGTCGGATGCAGGTTTTACAGTAAACTTTATCTCTCCCTCTTTTTCGCGAAGAATAAATTCATTTTTTTCTTCTGAGTCATCGATATAAAGGGTGGTCAGTTCGTCATTGTTATATGCGTATTTCAGTGTATAATCACCTTCTTTAAGAAGCACCTTTCCGACAGGTTCTAACAGATAATGTCCGAATGTATTTTCGCTCTTAAAAGAAAATACAGTGTTTTCAGACCATCCTTCGGTGAAAAGAATACCGCCTTTTCTTCCGAGGGCTTTTATGATGCTCTCCGAATATTCGTCATCAAACGAAAGTTCCTGACCAATCTGTTTTGCGGGAACTCCGCCGTATACGGTATTTGCAGGTACCTTTGTTCCTGGAACAACTACTGCTCCGGCAGCTATTACCGCATTGTCTCCGATTTCCGCAGGGCCTAATATCGTACAGTTTGAACCTAGCCATACACCTGTTCCGATAACTATATCGCAGCCTTCTTTTTCATCCGCATCTCTTCTTGCAAGTCCTTTAAGATTCTTGTCATGGCTTCCTGCGAGGATGCTGACATTGGAGCCTGCGAATGTATAATCTCCGACTGTAATACAGCCTGAATTGGTATTAAAGAAGCATGTATAAACCGACGCCTTCGGAGAAATATCAAGTCTGTCTTTAGAACCCCAGACCGTCATTCTGCCGCTTAAAAGATTGTTCAATTTTTCTAGATAATCAACGTCTACTTCAAGATTATCAAGACGTTTTATTGTTGCGGTCAGCTTAAGGATTTCTTCTTCACGTTCACGAATTCTTGACTCGGATATTACAAGTTCTTTTCTTAAATCTTTTATGGTGTTTCTAGTTTCATCCAGTTCATCTTTAAGCTCGGAATAATTCTTGTTCGTTCTTCTGTTAAGATCCGAAATGCTTGAATTGATATCGCTTAATCTTCTGTTTAAGTGAAAGATATTCCAGCACGCAAGTACTGCATTTCCAAGTACGGGAGTCGAAAGGATTTTTTCTTTTTTCTTGCGGCTCTTGTAAGCCTTTTCAAAACCGACCACTTCGACTTTTCTTTTCTTGCATTCGGGTGAATCTTTTATGATTCTGATTATTTCTTCTTTGGATTTGCCCTGCTTGTAAAGCGCATTATAGTAGTTCTGGCCATCGTTTTTATCGGGCTTTCTGGTGAGCAGCTGTAAGAATGCATGCTCTACAAAATCCATACCGTCATGAGTGAGCAGTTCATCCATATAAACTTTATGGAAGCCTATAACTTCGATGTTTCTTCTCTGGCCTTCATCTGAATTCCAGAAATTGTAAATAAGCTGTTCCCTGTCGAAATTCTTATCTTCCTTCAGTTTCGCAATATAGTTGTCGTAACCCGTTCTGTCAGGCTCTCTTCCGAGCACTTTGACATACACATTTCTTAAGAATGTTTCGTCATTGTCCGAAAGGATGCTTTCTACCAGAATGATTCTCTTTTTATTATCCTCTTTCTTCCTTGTTGCTCCGACTACGGGTGCGCTCACGGATTTGGTTTTAATGTCTTCCGCTTCTTTTAGGATGTCCCCGTACAACGTCAAAAATTTGTCGTCGTAATCCCCGCTTACTTCGACATCTTTTTCGCTTAAAGATTTAAGACCGGATAATTTGATTTGGGCGTCAAGATTCGCCTCCATACTTTTCTCCTTTTCCCCCTGCAGGATCTGATTATACCAACTTTAATGAAGTCTGTCTTTCTATCGTGTTTTTGCCGTCATCCACTCTGAATATAAGTGCGTATCCGCCCTTTTTCGTTCCGGGCTGTCCGCAGACAAGTGTGGCATCAAATCTGTTGTTAACAATCTTAATGTCGTTTAACTCAAGTTTGATTTCAGGCATGGAAACCACGGTTCCCTTATCGGATATAATGCATAACTGCATCTTAAGCCCTTCTTTGTTTCCCTTAAAGGTTATAGGAAGATGTACTGTCGAGCAAACGGGAAGTTCAAGCGTTTCGGGCGCTCCGAGCACTATTTCGCCTTCTTCGATGTAAATGATAAAAGAAGGAATTTCGAGCTTGTCTTTTTTAACCTTGTCACAATATTTCTGTACTTTGTTTTTCCACTCAAAATATTCGTCGACACTCTGTGTGACTTTCTCAATTTTAAGAGCATTTTCTGCATCGGTATTTTCGGAATATTCTTCGCTTAATCCGTCGAATATTCTTCCGTCCTTGTAAAGAAAATCGTAGTGATTTTCAAACAGATATTCAGTGGGTTTTACAAACATTTTCCAATCCGTGCGAAGTCCGGGCCAGCACATTACTATGTAGGGCTTGGATCTGATTAAATCAGGATATTTAGCCTGCGCATAGTTAAAGTAACTGCTCCATTCGTCAAGGCCCGTCATCTCTATGCCTTTATGTTCGTTAATCATTTCAAGGTATATATCCTTTTCGATGATCTGTGGCATATGGCTTGAATACTGATATCCGGGATAGCGGTTTTCGTTGACGAATTCTCTGGTTCTGAAAATGTAATAATCGTACGAGGTCATACCGCCCACAACACCCTTCCATTCGTTAAGGTCGTTGCAGTAGTAAGCCACGTAGGAATCGTCTTCTAAGAATACTTTTTTGTCTATCTCTTTTAAAGGTCTGTAATCGTCATCACTCATGATGAAAACTTCATCGACCTTGTCGCTCTGCATTGCCAGACAGCGAAGGAAGAAGTTTCTTGTGCCGTGGTCTTCCGGAAGCGGTCTGCCTTTTAGGATTTCGCCGTCCGTAAGCGTATCGATTTTAATTCTCTTCGTCTCGATGGCTTTCATATCGTCAGCCACTTTGTCGGGACAGCAGAGAACGATTTTTTCGATGAAAGGCATGTATGCTTCAATATACGGAATCGTCCTCTTGATATCATCCACTCTGGCCGTAAGAATAACCATCTGTCTGACATCTTTTTTGGATTTTCTCTCCGTGATTTTTAACGTTGATAAAGCATCTATAACTTTCGCCGCGGTCTCTTCCCAGGTAAAAGGTTTGAAAGATTTTATTTCTTCCTTAAGTCCGTCATACTCTGTGGGATTTTCCATCAGATTTGTAAGTTTATCCGTAAAATCTTTTACGTCATTTAACTTAAAATACTCGCAGTAATCTTTGCCGACTTCTCTTAAAACAGGAATGTCTGTCGCAAGCACGGGAGTGCCTCTCTGAAGGCTCTCGATGATGGGAAGTCCGAAGCCTTCAGCATATGTTGCAAATGCAACCAAAAATGCATTCGAGTAAAGATAATCTATCGCTGCATCGTCAAGTCCGACGAAATGGAAAAATCTTTTTCCGTTCTCGGGATGTTCCTCAATTCTCTTTTTTAAATCATCCACATTCCAGCCGATTTTGCCGGCGAAAATAAGCTTTACGTCCTTGTCAAAAAGTCCCGCATCGAATGCGTCTAAAAGAAACGCATGATTTTTTCTGGGCTCTATTGTGCCGACAGTAAGGACATATTTGCCCTTTGCGGCTTCCACAACTTCCTTGGGAATACCTGCTGTATCTGCCTCTTTTTTACCGCCGAAATCGGAGCCGAGCCACGATACAAACCCTGTTCTTCTGGGTAATCCCAATTTGTCTGAAAGTTCGTTGATCGAATCAAGCGTACTCTGTGCAGATGCGATAACTGCGTCCGCATAAAGAAGGTATGAGCCTATATAGTTGATAAAATGAAATCTTGTGTTAAAGTGTGTAAACTGCGGATAATTAATCGGCAGAATATCGTATACGTATACAACGATTTTTACGCCCTGATGCTTAAGCGCGGGAAGTAAAACGCTGCTCTTTAAAGAGATATTCCAAACTGCGTCAAGCTCAAAGAAAATATCGCCGGGCTTCATGTCACAAGGCAAAATGGATTTGCCCGTGAAGATACGGCTTCTTTCTTTTTCTCCGCCTTTTATGTATTTTATGAAATTGTCCGAATCGAGAACCTCAAAGCGGCTTATGTCTTCGTTAAAAGAAATGAATGTAAGCTTTTCGGGAATTACCTTGTACATCTCAAGCGAAAGGTTTCCGACCACTCTCTGAATGCCTGTAAGGAAATCCACTTTTGTAAGGTTCGTAACATCGACAAAAATTGTCTGCATAGTTATCCCCGTCCGAGTAATTTATTCAAAAAACCTTTTACGGCCATCTTCCACTTAAGCGGAATTTTTGCCTTTATCTTCGTGAGAGTCATTCTGACTCTTCTCTTAAATTTGCCCACCGTAAAAGTATATTCGTTAGTATGATCGATGTAGTTGTAAACCACCTTGTTTTTGATACGTCTTTCGGTGGATTCGTAAACCGATCTTAAAACCGCTCTCTTGTAATCCCTGTCAGAAAGCGAGTCGTCACGTATCTTTTCGAGTTCGTCAGGCTGCGCCCATCTCTTAAAAGTTATATAAAAAATCGCCTGAACAAAAACATCTCTCGGCACATCATACGCCAGGGAAATGTCGGTTGCATCAGGCTCTAAATCAAGAGAAGCAACGAGAGTTTCCTTGTTGGTAAGGTTACTCATGCCTTCTATGCCGTATGATTTTAAATTGTCATTAGAAATATCATATATCTGAGAATATATGCTTCTTTCTTTTTCGGTCATTTCTAAATCCTATTATCTCTTCGGTGCCGGGCACCGTTATTTGCTGTTATTCGCTCTTCCACGAGTGTTCAATGCTAATCGCTCCCGCTTCGCCTTTGACGTTGTTGATTCGAAGTCTGAACACATCTCTCCAGAAATCATAGTTGAATCCGTCGGGTTTGTGGAATGCGAGATCAAATATATAATTGCCCGCATTAACGGGTATTCTATCCAAAATCAGAGTGATTGTACCTTTATCTTTTAAAGGCAGCGTTTTAGACATGTCTATAAGTGTGTTGGTGCCGTAAATATGCACCTTGTCATCACGGTAAATAGCCACTCCGACTACGGAATTGTCAATCTTTCCGGGATTGTCATAGCCGATATTTATATAAATGGGCTCGGTATTTAAGAAAGTATCTCTTTCCACACCCTTTTCGTCCGTAACGGTTACAGAGTTCATAACGATTTCGTTGGAGCCCCATCTGTTGCTGTCTTCGGGTTTCTTGGTTTCCTCGGTATTCTCTGCTGCCTCTTCTGTCTTTGCCTCTTCGGGCTTTTCTTCAACAGCCTTTTTTTCTTCTTTTTTGCTTTCTTCTTTCTTCTTATCCTGCTTGTCCTTGGCTTTTGAAAGAGTATTGTTGGCCATAAAACTCATGTACTTCGGATGAACATCGAAAGGAGCGCCCTCTTCTTTTATGACGCCTTCATGAATCCAAATACTTCTGTCGCAGATGAGTTCGAGCTGGCTTAAGGAATGTGAAACGATAACAATCGTTGTGCCTTCGGATTTGATCTGACGAAGTCTGTTAAAACATTTTGCCTGGAAAGCCACGTCGCCTACCGCGAGAATTTCGTCGATAAGAAGAATATCAGCATCAACGTTAATTGCTACAGCGAAAGCCAGACGCATGTACATACCTGAAGAATATGTTCTTACAGGGTTGTCTATAAAATCTTCGAGTTCGGAGAATTCGATAATGCTGTCGATTCTTTCCTCGATTTCTTTTTTGGTAAGACCGAAAATTGAAGCATTGATGTAAATGTTCTCACGACCGCTCATGTCGGGATGGAAGCCTGCACCAAGCTCTATAAGACTCGATACTCTTCCGTTCATTTCGATGGTACCGCTGTCAGGATACATAATCTTGGTGAGCATCTTTAACGTGGTACTTTTACCGCATCCGTTGTGACCGATAAGACCGATTGCCTCACCTTTTTTAACTTCAAAACTGATACCTTTAAGGACTTCCCTGTTTTCAAATTTACGTCTTTTGGAAAAGAGAGTTCTTTCTTTTAGGGTGTGTCCTTTATCAAGATAAACTTTGAATTTCTTTGTTATATTGTGGACTTCGATTGCATTTTCAGGTTTCATTACATCTCCTCCACAAAGTGTTTCTGCATTTTGTCAAACGTGATCCAGCCTATTACGAATAACAAAATTCCCATCAACAGAGCTGATAAAAGAGTCGCAAGTTCGGGAACTCTGCCGTAATAGAGAATGTCTCTGTATGCAATGATGATGGGTGCCATGGGATTTACATACATGTATATTGCACGGAACTCAACGGGTACACGTTCCTGTGAATACATAATGGGTGAAAGGAACTGCCATGCCATTGTAAGAATTCCCATGATAAACTGCATATCCTGGAAATAAACGGTTACGGCAGATAATATAAACGTAAATCCGAGTGCCAGTATATATTCCGTCAGCATAACGGGAATTAAGCAAAGAAGCGCCAGAGGATTGAATGTGTAACGCGCAATAAGCATAACCGCAAAGATTACAATGAAACTAAGCAGCATGTTTACGAACTGGCTTGTCACAAAAGAAATCGGCAAGACTTCTCTCGGGAAGTATATCTTCTGCACCATATTTTTCTGACTGGTGATACAGGTTGAACCGCCTGCCAGTGAAGTTGAAAAGAAGATCCAAGGTATGAGGGCAACAAAAAGAAACATATAATAGTCTTTTACGTCGCTGTGCAAAACGATGGAAAATACAAATGTATATATCAATAACTGAAACAAGGGATTTATGAAAGTCCACAAAAAGCCCAGAACTGAGCCCTTATAACGACCTTTCAAATCCCTTTTTACGAGACTGTATATCATAGTCCGATATGCATATATTTCTTTAATACGTTTTATCACTTGTCCGTCACTCCGAAATATATTCTAAAATGTTTGTTTTGTCCGTAAAAATGCACAGACCATAACATTATAATTTTATCTTAAATCGGGCTTTTTGTCAAAAATTAGCCCCGATTTTTCACCATAAAACAATCAACGGTGTCCGACACTTTTTTGTGAGCCGGACACCGGATTATTACTTAATTTCACTGATTCTTTTTTCAAGAAGATTTTTCACACTCTCCATGCTTAATTTATCTTCTATGTACGCTTTGGCTTTCTTGGACAAATCATCATAAAATTCTTTATCCGTGCAAAGCCTTTTCATATAGTCTGCTGCCTCGTCCGTGTTCGCATCGGCCCATTTGGCGCCCTTTCTGTACGGAGACATGTCTTTTTCGAGTGTGATGAACGAATAATCCACCATGCACGCGATGTCTTTGTTCATAAACTCGGTATTCGACGACCAGTTTGTCGCTATGCAAACCGTACCGTTTAGCATGGCTTCCGCCATTACGAGTCCAAAACCTTCCGCACGATGTAAGGATACGAAAACATCCACATCGGCTATAAGGCTGTTGACTGCCTTTTTCTCAAGAATATCGGTTATATAATAAACGTTTTTATAGCCTTCAAGAAGTTTCTTTACGGGCTCGAGTTTTTTCTCCTCCGCGTTGTTTGTTTTTATAACAATTCCGACCGAATCATCGTCAGGTGAAAATGCCTTTTTAAAAGCTTCTATCGCACCGAGCGGATTCTTTCTGATCATTGTTGAATTCGCATCAAACATTACGAGGAAAAGGAACTTGTCTTCGGGAAGATTAAAATACTTTCTGTCGTATTTCGCATCAGTCTCTGCGGTAACATTGTAAGGAATTGTAACTACAGGTTTGTCTGTGACTTTTCTGATGCTTTCACTCGTAAATTCCGAAGGCGTCCAGATTTCATCGACGAGGTTAATCGCGGGAGTCCATTCGTTCGGGAATTCCTCGAGTTCCCAGAGCCAGAATGCGATATTGTATCTCTCGTTCCAGAGGTTTTCATCGAATTCGACGCATCGAAGCATAAGCTCCGTTGGTTCCATGTGAATGATATTTATTCCGTAGGGTGTTTCTTTTACGAACTCATCATCAAATGTCGAATCGCCGTTTTGAACGGTTCCTATAAGATCAAAATTTTCAAAGGTGTAATCGACATCTGATTCTTTTATGGCGTTGGCTAAAAGCCTGCAGCTCTGTCCAAGTCCTATCTGCGCCTTAAAAGGTCCGATTAAGTTTACTCCCTTTGGAAACAACGAAGAATTATAGGGCTTTATGACTCTGTTTTTAAGCACAGTATTTACTCTGTGACGATAGAGGATAAGCGCCCTTTTTAGAAGGAGTTTTTGAGGTATTAACTTTTTCGCCGTTTCCTTAAAACCCATTATAATAACTCGTTTCTTCCCTGTGCCTGAAGTGTTTCAACAATCTTCTTAACGCTCTGTGCTTTTTCCTTAGGACAAACCATGATTGCATCCTTTGTTTCAACGATTACAAGACCGTCAACATCAACTGCGGTTAATGTCTTGCCTGACGAAAGGATAATTGAATCTTTGCAGTCTACAGCAACAACATCTCCTTCGAGAATATTGCCGTTTTCATCCTTATCTCGTAAAACTTCCATCATGTCGAAGCTTCCGACATCGTTCCAGCCCATCTCTCCCGGTACTACCAGAACATCGCCTGTTGCTGCGGCTTTTTCCATTACCGCATAGTCTACGGAAATCTTTCTGATGTTAGGATAAACTTCCTCGATTACAGCCTTTTCGTTGTCTGTATTCATTGCATCGCCGATCTTTTCGAGATCTGCGTAAATGTCGGGAATGTATTCTTTAAACTTGTCAAGAATAACGCTTGCTTTCCATGCAAACATACCGCTGTTCCATGCATATTCGCCTGAAGCAACATACTCTTTGGCAGTCTCTTCATCGGGTTTTTCCTTAAACTCGATTACGGACTTTGCATCACCTGTTTCATTCTTGTCATATCTGATATAACCGAAGCCTGAAGAAGGGAATGTGGGATTGATACCGATGGTGATCAGTTTGCCGGTATTCTCTGCAGTTCTTACTGCTTCGTTTAAGATTCTTACAAAGCCTGCTTCGTCCTTAATGTAGTGATCGGCAGGAGTGATAATCATTACGCCGTCGCCGTATTTTCTTAAAATTTCCATAGCTGCATAACCGATGCATGCTGCAGTATTTCTGGCTGAAGGCTCAGATAAAATATGGTCGCTTTTAAGTCTTTCCTTTGTAGCTTCAAGCATTGAAGGAACCTGTGTAACATTGGTTACGATAAAGATATTGCTCTTGTCGGCAACGAAAGCCAGTCTGTCGACTGCCTCGTTAACCATCAGTTCTTTTCCGGTAAGGTTAAGAAGCTGCTTGGGTGTCTCTTTTCTTGAAAGGGGCCAGAATCTTGTTCCGCCGCCGCCTGCCATTATTACTCCGTAAACGTTCATATTTTTATCCTCCTGTGTCAAATTTCGGCCTTTAATTTCTACATCTAGGCATATTGACATTATGTTTATATCTTTTATAATCAAATTAAAGAGGTGCTACCGGAGACGGTTGCCCGTAAATGTTATCTAGCGATTAACAAGTAACCGCCAAAATAACCGCCGAGCAGGGCGGTTATTTTTTTCTTTCCTTGCAAATCTTGTAAACAAGAGCTACAAGAGCTATGAGCATTAAAATCAACTGAATTAAATCAGCCAAGGTAATGTACATAAGCAACACCCCCCTTCTCCTTATGGATTGGAGGGTGAGAACCCTCCGAAAGGAGGGCAACCGCCTACCGTTTTGGTAACACCTTATCTTTATGTTACCATACCGGTTAACATTTGTAAATATTGCACATATAATTTTTTATATTATTGTGTTTATGCACAACGATTTATTGTATTTTGCAATTAAAAACGATTATTTTAAATACTTATTAACTTATATTTGATACTACAAAATCCGAAAATTCGCTGATAACAGCATCTGAAGAATAATTTCTATTCACATATTCATATGCTTTTTTACCAAGTTCCGAATTTGTTTTTTCATCCAAAAGCTTATTCAGCGATTCTTTGAATTCCTCATAATTTCCAAAAGCAAATCCGCCTTCACTTTTTTCGATATGACCTTTTAATACCTCGCTTTTTGCATTAACAAGCGCCGGCTTTCCACAGCCCATCCCTTCAAGAAGTGTAATTGAAAAACTCTCAAACTCCGAAGGAAGGCATATAGCCATTGAGCCTTTCATGGCCGAGAATTTGTCTTCATCGGACACAAAGCCAAGATACTTAATGTTCTCATCCTCGGGAATGCTCATATTGCCTTTGCCGGTGAGAACGAGTTTTATCGGCTCTGAACAGTTTTGGGCACTCGAATCATCTGCATCGCCCTTTATTTCGTTCTTACTCTCGGGTATCTCAGAATTGAATTTCTGAACATAATCAATCAGCGTTTTAACGCCCTTATTTTCTTCGATACGGCCGCAGTAAACAATATATCTGCCGTCGATTCCGTTCTTTTCACAGAAGTCTTTTGAATTGTCTTCCGCGGGAATTTCAATGCCCATACCGTTTACGATTGAAGGCACGTTTTCGTTGTGGAACTTTTCATTGACGAACTTTTTCTCTTCTTCTGTCAGATAAACAATACCCTTCACGTTATTGAAAAGCTCATCGAAAATATTCATGTAAATGGGCTCTTCATCATGTGCCGTCGGAACAAAAACTGCTTTGTCGTAAACTTCTTTTGCACCGAAATATGCAGGATAGTAAAGGTATGTTACAAAAACAAACGCATCATACTCGTCTTTGTGTTCTTTTATGAATTCAACAAGTTCGGGAACGAAGGGACCTCTTGCAATCAGTCGCTTTTCCTCAAGGTCTTTTGTGTGAATGCCGAGGTTATGCATCATAATCTGCGAAGATCTCTGAACCAGTCTGTTTCTTTCTTTTTTAACCGAAAATCGTCTGACCGTAACTCCGTTTATCTCTTCGACGTCTTTTTCGAAATAATCGGCCCAGGTCTTAAAATCAAGCGCCTTGCTGGTTAAAACTTCCACATCAAATCCATCACGCAAAGCAAGTGCTTCTGCGGTCTTCCTCGTATATGTTTCCGAACCGCCAAGCACTTCGACTCCGTATCTTTGATTGATGAAAGCTATTTTTTTACTCATTAATTTCGACACCTTTAAGGCTCTTTTTAAGTTCTGTGACTGTGTCGTCCCAGGTCTTGGGAATATATCCTTTTACGCGGTCGCAAAGGTCTTTGTATTTCTCTTCATTATCCAGCAGATCACTGACAATATCAGCCAGTTCAACGCTGTTATTCTGCTCGAAAAACAGTGCTCTGTCGCCTGCAATCTCGCGATTGATATTTGTATCCGAAGCAATTACCGGAACCTCTCTTACAAAGGCTTCGATAATAGGCAGGCCGTAGCCTTCGATGTAGCTCGGAAAAACCATTGCAAAAGCGTTTTTGTAAAGATAATCGATATCGTCATCCGTCGCATTATCCACATGCCATATACCGTTCTGATAATCAGGATCGGCAGTCAGTCTGTCAAAGAAACTATCCATTCCCTGCCCAGAAAAACCGGCGAAAACAAAGTTGATTTTAAATCTTAAATATCTCTGGTATGCATTAAGCAAAAGCTCGTGATTTTTTCTGGGTTCTATTGTTCCCACCATTAGCAGATATTTACCCTTTGAGACTATATCTTTTATGCTGCTCTGAACATTTTCCTCGGCATTTTCTTTTTTCTTAAAATCACCGCCCAAAGGAATGATATCAATCTCGGGAATATTTACATCCATGTTTACGCAGTGTAAAAGAATCGCATCCTTTGTATCTTCGCTGGTTACGACGATTTTATCTGCATATAATAACGATGCGCCAAAATAATCCGTGAAGCTCAATACATCGCTATGATCACAGAACTGCGGGTAATCGATGCTGATAATATCATAGATAAGCGGAACGATTTTTACTCCCCTGCGCTTTAAAATCGGATATAAAAAGCTTCTTCTTGCACGGGTCTTCCATGCTGTATCGCAGTCAAAGAAGATGCTGTTTTTTTCTATTTTGTAAAAAGTGATGTACTCACTGCTTCTGATGGATTTTCTGTTGTCGGTTTTTGTATTGCAGAAATCGATAAACTCTTTTGTTTTAAGAATCCTAAAAGAATCGTAAAACTGATCGTATTCAAGGAAAACCAGCTCGAATTCATCATCCGCTGCAAGTCTTTTTACGATTTCCATCAATACTCTCGGAATGCCTGTAAAACTGGTTCCAATCATTACCATAGAGACATCCAGATACACTTTTCTCATCTGAAAGTCCCCCTTATTTTACTTTGTATTCCTGCAGGCATTTTCTTGGCTAATTTTCTCAATTTTGCTGAAGAAACTATCTTTGCCGCAAGTCCGAAAACTCTTCCTCTTATGCCTGGTCTTACGTTGTATACACAACCTCTTACATGTATGCCTCTTATAGAAAACGATGCCTTGTTTGAAACATATTTAAGAAGCTGAATTCTGTTCATCTCGGAACATTTTTCATTTTCTTCTTTAGAAGGAAGTCTCTGGAAACACTTTAAAAAAATACATGACAAAAAAGCCTCCGAATCCAGAACTTTTAATTCTTGATAATCAATTTCTTTCGGAGGAGTTCCCAATGAATAAATAAATCCCGTTTTGTTACAGTCAAGAGTCTGCCTGTTTTCTTCAAGCGTTTTCTTAACGTGATCAAAGAGATCCGAATATACTTTTACTTCCTGTTCTTCGATCAGCATTTATATCTCCTTTATCCCGTTGAAACAAGCGAGATATTTAAAGGTCACTTCTTTTAAATCATACTCGGGAAAATCATATTTTTTCTTATCAAGAAGAAGTGCCTTGTCAATGGCATCGACCCAGTCATTCGGGCTCAGCGGATCTTCCACATATGTCGCTTTCCCCTGAGTAATTTCTTCTATGCAGGTGCGTCTTGTGGTAACAACTCCAGCACCCTTCATCATTGCTTCGACGGGAGGCATTCCGAATCCCTCGAATATGCTCGGGAAAAGGAAAAGACTGCAGTTTTCGTAGAGTGCATCTCTCTCCGCAGCAGCCACAAATCCGGTATCGATTACCAGATCTTCCACGCCTTCTTCTTTTACGCACTGATTGAATTTTTCTTTGTTTCCGCCTACGCCGCTGACGACGAGTTTTGTATTGCCTTTTTCTTTTATGAGCTTCATGGCCTTTATTAAAGTTTCAAGGTTTTTATGCGGAAGCATTGAACTTAATGTATAAAAATAACCGTCCTTTTCGATGCCGTATTTTTCTTTTATGGTATCAAAAATCTTGGCAGAATTTTCACTGCTTTCATTTACATCAATGGTATCGTAAATTACGGATACTTTATCTTTTGCGAAAGGATAATTCTTAATAATATCTTCCTTGCAAAACTCCGATATCGTGATGACTTTTCTGCTCTCCGCGCAGGCTTTTTTCCACGATCTTTTTGCAAAAATAATCTTCGATTTGGAGAAGTATTCGGGGAAATGAAGCGCCTGCAAATCATGGATAACCGTGATGTAAGGAATGCCGCCTTTTTCCTCGCTTAAGCTGTTGGGCTTTGAGTACACGGGAACAAACATAAGGTCCACGCCTAAGCTTCTTGCAAGCTTGTCGAGTTTCGAGTTTTCCCACGCGATTCTTTTGACTCTTTTAAGGCTCTCAGTATCGCATACCTCAATCTTCATGTTCGGGTATTTTTTGTATTCCTCGAAGGTCTCGGCCGTGTCTTTTCCGACGAAAAGCATATATTCATTTTTATCATCATACATTCCGAATCCGTTAATCAGATTTCTGGTCGCGGACTCGGTTCCTCCGCAGATTCTGGGGCGCACCCAGAGGAGGTCGATGCCGATTAACATACTTTTTACCTTTAGCTCAAAATAAACTTCGCAATTTCAATGCCCACACATTCGAACCACGACCATATGCCGTAGCCGTTGTCTCTGTAGGCTTTGTAACGATCCTTACAGCGCTTCTTGCACTGCTTGAAACTCTTTTTATTGCTCGCACCGCCTGTCATGAAATTTGCCAGCGTGACATTCTTTATCGTAATACGAGCGTTTTTCTTTCTTGCTCTTAAAAAGAACTCAAAATCATCATGAATTCCCACGCACTTATATGTTCCGATTTCGTCGTAGTACGCTTTCCTTACAACCATTGTCGGATGGTTCCAGTGACGCGACGTCGGAAGCCTGTCGTATCTGCTTTTCTTGACGATTATCTGACCGTTATCCTTTATCAGATTGATGTCGGCATAAAAGATATCGTAAGGCTTTTCTTCATACGCTTTAACGGCCGTTTCCACCATTTGGGGCTCATAAAAGTCACCCGAGTTAATTAATCCGACGAGCTCTCCTGTGGCTTTTGCGATACCTTTGTTCATGGCATCGTAAATGCCTTTGTCGGGCTCGGAAAAGATCTTATAGTCGATGCCTTTTTCGGCAAATGCATCCTTGTAAGACTCCGCTATCTCGACTGTCTTGTCCTTACTGGCGCCGTCTATGATCATATACTCTATGTCTGTATATGTCTGGCCTAAAACCGATTCAATTGTCTTTTTTATGACTGCCTCACTGTTGAAGCATATCGTAATTATGCTGACTCTTGACATTATCTTCTGGTATTCTATAATAAAAATAAGAGGTGCTACCGGAGACGGTTGCCCTGAGTTTAGAAAATAAAACTATTTAATAAACCCGTCGGACTAGGACGGGTTTATTTTTTGTTTATTTCTTTAAGAAAAACAATGATAAATGTCGCAAATGCTATGAGCATAATTAACAATTGAATCAAATCAGAAAGAGTTATAAACATTAGCTTCACCCCCTTTCTCCTTTGGGGATTAGAGAGTGAGAACCCTCCGAAAGGAGGGCAACCGCCTACCGTTTTGGTAACACCTGAATGTATGTTACCATACCGTATTTCTTTTGTAAATATTTAACAGCGTATTTTATCTTTTATTGTATTTTTGCACAATAAATTCTGTGCTTTCTTCAATCTTAAGTTTTTTCTTCTGTAATCCTAATACTTTCCGCCAATGAATACACTCTGTAATTCTCTTTATATTCTGTCAGTTCCTGAGCATAAGTAAGATTACCGAACGCTTTGTTTACAAGGCCTGTGAAGTGGCTTAAGAGCTTTAAAAGCCATGTCAGGCCGCCCATGAGTGCTTTCTTTTTGCCGTGTGCTTCGGCTATCATTTTTACCATCTCTGACGTGTTGGAAAGTTCTTTGTTGGCAGGATGGAAAATGCCGCTTTCATCATTGTCGATCATCAGGCGGATGAACTCGCACAGGTTATCTATGTAAAGCATTGAACGCTCATTGGCAACTTTGGGAAATACCGGAAATTTCAGAGCAAATTTCCTCAATGAATTATAATTGCCCTTGCAGCCCGGTCCATAAATCATCGGAGGTCTTAAAATAACTACCCTAAAATCATCGGCAGTCAGCTTAAGAAGTCCTGTTTCCGCGTTCAGTTTGCTCTCGCCGTAAAAGTTCTCGGGTTCGGGCTTTGTGTCTTTATTAATAATTTTTTCTTTTCCTATCGGAGAGCTGGCGCCGTAAACAATAGCAGAACTCATAAAAATAAACTGCCCAACGCCTGCTGCCTTTGCTTTTTCGGCAGTCTCAATCGCAAGCTCGGTATTTACTTTTCTGTAAAGCTCTTTGCCTTCTTCTGTAACTTTCCCGACATCGGCATGCGCTATGCCTGCCACATGAAAAACAACATCAAATCCTGCAAAATTCCAGGTGTCTTCGGTCTCATCACCAACCTTTTTCCCAGTCAGTGTATCCATCACACTAATCTCATATTGAGAACAGTTCGCGTGATTCTCTATGTACTTTTCGAAGGAAGTACCGATGAAACTTCCGGCACCCGTTATAAGGATTTTTTTCATATTTCTTTTACGAGCGTATACTACTTCTCTTTTGCGTCCTCAGCAGCCTTGTATGTCGGAACAATCTCTGCGATTTTCTTTTTGATTTCTTCTATATCGGGCTCGCCTTCCACGAAGGTTTTCAAGTCTTCTATCTGCTGTAAGAATTCGTTCTCGTCGAAGTTAATCGGATGGCCGATGTGGATTCGCTTGTTGCGGGTTTCGGTCAAGCCTTCCTCGTCCATAAGCATCTCTTCGAAGAGCTTTTCGCCGGGTCTAAGACCGGTGAAAACTATCTCGATATCGTCGCCCACACGAAGACCGGAGAGTTTGATTAAGTTCTCAGCCAAATCAAGAATCTTAACGGGCTCGCCCATATCGAGCACGAAGATTTCGCCGCCCTTTGCATATGCGCCGGCCTGTAATACAAGAGCAACAGCTTCGGGAATCGTCATAAAATATCTGATGATTTCAGGATGTGTAACGGTTACGGGACCGCCGTCTTCAATCTGCTTTTTAAAGAGCGGAATAACAGAACCGTTCGATCCTAAAACATTTCCGAATCTGACCGCTACAAACTCGGTCTCGGAACGCTCGTTGTAAGTCTGAACTATCATTTCGCAGATACGCTTGGTTGCACCCATAACATTTGTGGGGTTAACCGCCTTGTCTGTCGAAATAAGTACGAACTTTTTAACCTTCCATTTATCAGCCGCCTTAACGACTTTAAGTGTACCTAAAACATTGTTCTTGATAGCCTCGTTGGGGCTTTCTTCCATGAGCGGAACATGCTTGTGAGCAGCCGCATGGTAAACAATTTCAGGCTTGTATTCTTCAAAAATCTTATCCATTCTTAAGGTATTACGAACGGACGCGATAAGAACAACCAAATCAAGTTCAGGATATTTTCTCTTAAGTTCCTGCTGAATGTCGTAAGCATTGTTTTCGTAGATATCCACGATTACAAGCTGCTTGGGATTGTGACCTGCAATCTGTCTGCAGAGTTCGGAGCCGATTGATCCGCCGCCGCCCGTAACCATAATGACTCTGCCTGAAACATAGCCCATGATTTCATCAAGGTTAGTCGAAACGGGCTCTCGGCCCAAAAGGTCTTCAATCTGTACGTCACGAAGCTTTGACATGTCTGCCTGAACTTCGCCGTTAATAAGCTGATACATACCGGGAAGGATACGAAGCTTACAGCCTGTTTCCTTGCAGATATTGACGATTTCCTTTATCTCATTAGGCTTAGCCGAAGGAATTGCGATAATAATCTCTGCAATATTGTATTCTGCCGCAGCCTGAACGATTACGTCTCTGCCGCCTACAATGGGAACGCCACGAAGCTTTTTGCCCCAGCAGCCCGGACCGTCGTCGACGATACAGCAGACCTTCATTGTGAGGTACTGTGTGGTGGTTATTTCTTTTATGATTTCGTTTCCGGCCGAACCTGCGCCGATAACCATGCATCGTGTGGGCTCTTTGCCGCTCTCGCGGATTCTTCTTTTCGCACGAAGAATTCGAAGCGCACGATAAGAAAACCTGATCATCGATGTAATCGCCAAAAGCGCAACCAGGTAAATCAAAGGATATGATCTCGGAATCGGTAATTTAAAAATGAATTTGCAGATAACCTGTCCGATGGTGGCGGTGGTAACAGCTCCGATAATGTTGATGAGTTCTGTGGCGGAAGCATATCTCCATACGGAGGTGTAAAGGTTCCACGCCACGAAGCTTATCATCGTCACAACCAGGTTAATCGGAATGAACCAAATAGTAGATTTTAAAAAGTGTTCAGGCAAATCCTTGAAGGAAAAATCATAGCGAACATAAATAGCAAAAACCGTAACGACAAGAATTGAAATCATGTCCATTACGGCCAGCAATATTATTCTTAAGATCATTTGCCTGCTTATGTGCAGTTTAATCTTCGACATCTAAAGCCTCATAAAAGATTTTCTCGTCCTCAAGCCTCAGGCAGGCAAGCTGACTAGATTTGTTTCGAAGCGCCATACCACAGTCGATGTTCATGATATGGTATCCGTCGAGGAAGTTCTTGTCATCGAGAACCACGCCCCTGCCCTGATCATCGACACTGTCGAGACGCTGCGTAAATATATGTCCCGAAACATAAATGAATTTTTTGTTCGGGAAGATTTTTTCATTCAGTTTCTTGGCGAAACCTGCATCGTAGATATTCTGCCAAACGGCCTGGAATACATCTCTGTAGATAAGCTCGTTGTATTTGACTTCGTTGTCAAATCTTTTTGATACAACGTATGCATGACAAAGATAGTAAGTCTTCTTGCCCATTTTGACTTTTTTAGCCACGATTGCATTGTCAAGATATATAAGAATTTCCGCTTTTTTCTTGGCGGAGCATTTCTTAAAATCCTCGAAGGTCTGACGGCCGCCGTTGCATTCATCGAGCCACAAATCAAGCTCTTCGGTGTCCTGTCTGCCTTCTTTTTCACATTCCTCGACGTTTCTTAATGCTTCCATCATCAGAAGCTCATGATTACCGAGAAACATTTTTACATTATCCATCTTCATGATGGTCTTTAAAATTTTTATACCGTCCGGGCCTCTGTCTATAGCGTCCCCGAGTACGAAAAGCGTATCATCGTCGGAAAAATTGATCTGCTTTAACATGTTCATAAAAGCATCATATTGACCGTGAATATCACTTAAAACGTAAGTACTCATTTCTTTTCTAATCCCCTTAAACTTCACAAATATCTGTCACATCAACCAGGATGACGGGCCTTATTCCCATTGGCACGTCAAGTTTCCAGTTTTTAAGCATTCCGGCCTGGATTGACTGACCGTCGCAGCTTTCACCGTAAGTGAAAGTTCCGTTATATTCGTTAACCGTTCCTCGGGTTCTTAAACCATATCCCATCGGAAGGCTTTCATTGATTTTCTTGGCATCCGCAAACTGCGAGAAGTAGCACGGTGCCTGCTCTTCGAAAAGTTTGAGAGAATTATTCGCTCTCACTGCGCCCGTACGCTCGTCGAAGCCGTTGATCATTTCTTCAACGCTCGGCAGGAATACGCGGTCATATGTGGTCTTGTCCGTAAAAGTAGAAATCGGAGTTCTTATTTCTTTTACGATGATTCGCTCCTGCTCCTCCTTGGAAAATGCTTCCTGGAAGAAGTCTCTGTTAAGCCACTCTCTGATGCCGCTGGATTCCCATACGATACCCGTACGAATCTTGCCGATTTCACGCTCGGTCATATCCATGTAGTCCTTGTCATCAAAGAGCTGATAATCAAGCACGTACTCGGACTGCAGAATCATTGTGTTGCCTTTCTGCTGTCTGATAACCCAGGGAATCTCGGTGTATTCGAAGTATCTGTATTTTCTGGAATCTTCCTTAATCTTGGCTCTGTTAACGTTTCTGTATGCGGTGCTCATAAGAGCGCTTGCAACGTTGAATCTCTTGAATTTCGCACCCTTAATCATCGTGGAATCCACGAGATCGTAGGTTGCGTAAATAATATCTGTCGTAAGTCTCGAACCTGAAACTTCGTTCATCGGATAATGACCGAACCATACTCTTCTGTTCTTCTTGTCGTAGAGCATCTGTGTATTGATGGTCGGGAAGTAAACGGGCTCGTTCTTTTTGTTCATCTCTTCCTGAGAGAAGCCGTAGAGTGAGCGGCGAAGCTGTCCCATATCCTGCTGTCTGTCGGCGCACTGCATGTTCATGCCCTTCATGATGGCATCTGCAATTCGCTGGTCAATCTGGATATTGTAATCGGTGATGGGTGTCAGCGGCTCATTCA
>JAFYHV010000151.1 GCA_017538995.1 Lachnospiraceae bacterium
AAAACCGAAGGCTTTTTTAGTCTGAAAATTAAATCGCGATTTTATTCTTTGTAGTTAATAATCGCATCGATGATTTCGGGAATCTTTGCATCCATTTCTTCATCGGAGAGCTGACAGGTACCAACGGCCTTGTGTCCGCCGCCGCCGTACTTAAGCATCAGGGAACCTACATCAACTTTGGAGGTTCTGTTTAAAATGCTGTAGCCGACCGCACATGAACAGCCTTTTCCGCCTTTGCCGTTTACAATCCACATGGAAATGTTCTGCTCGGGATACATCGAATAAATCATAAAACGGTTGCCCGAATAAATAGGATCCACATTTCTCATATCGGAGATGATTAAATCACCTTCGACTCTGGTGTGTTCGAGTACCATTTTCTTAAAGAGTGCTTCCTGCTCGAAGTAAACTTCGATACGTTCCTTAACATCGGGAAGAGCAAGAATCTGTTCTGTGTTAAGTGTTCTGCACGCTTCGATTAAGTTTTCCATTAACTGATAATTGGAGATTGTAAAATCTCTCCATCTTCCGAGACCGGTACGGGGATCCATTAAAAATCCTATAAGCACCCAGCCTTTTGGATTCTGAATATCGTCAATGGTAAGATTTCCCGAATCCACTTTGTCTACGGCTTCAAGCATTTCATCGAAATGTGAAAATCTTTCTTTGCCGCCGTAGTAGTCGTAAATAATTCTTGCGCAGGAAGGAGTTACACGGCTTTCGCCTTTGTATTTGCCTTCCAGCTGATTTCTTTCGAATTCACTTGAATGATGATCGAACCACAAACCGCACCCTTCAACGAATGGAACATTTGCGAGAACATCATTTTCGTTTACTTCAACAAGCCCATCCTGAAGATCCTTCGGATGAGCAAACTTCCAACTGTCTATAATGCCCGCTTCTTTTAGGAGCGCGCCGCATGCAAGACCGTCAAAATCCGAACGTGTAATAAGTCTCATATCTACCCCTTTTTACATTTAAATCTATGGTTTCCCACACAAGAAAATTATAATTAAAAAAATGCGTTTTTTCAACAACCTGATAAATATACTTGCAAAGAAACGAAAATGTAGTATAATACAGATAATTAATTCATACATCTTGAATAGGTTGCACAAAGATTGCATCATTTTCATTAATTCTATTGAAGTTATTCATAAAATATTCCCGGTATTTAAACAATGAATATATAATTGCAGGAGGGTTATTAATGCGAGAAAAATATAATACTTTAAAGATTACAGATTTAAGAAGTATTGTTAAAGGAATGGGAATTAAAGGTACCAGCACCATGAACAAGGAAGAGCTGGTGGATATTCTTGTCGAAAAAGAAAAAGAATATAACGGAGTTACCATAAAAGAAAAAGAAGATAAAAAACCTGCACCGGCACCGGCTCCGGCTCCCGAGCCTTCAGAACCTGCGCCTCAGGTATCCGAAGATTATTATGATAACAATATGGTTGTTTTCGGTGCTCCGGGATTTGAACAGGAATATGATCCCAGACTTGACAGTAACAATACCGTTACCGGAATCGTGGAAGTAATGCAGGACGGTTTCGGCTTTATCAGAAGCGACAATTACATGTCAGGTGATTCCGATGTTTACATTCAGCACGGCATCATCAAGAAATTCGGCTTAAGAACCGGCGATATCGTTACCGGTAATACCAAGATTAAAAGCGACAAAGAAAAATTCTCGGCTCTTTTATATGTGACAAGAATTAACGGCGGAAAGCCCGAGTCAATTGCGAACAGATATAAATTCGAAGACATGACTCCTATATTCCCGAACGAAAAGATACGTCTCGATATTCCCGGAGCTCCGGTATCAATGAGAATAGTCGATCTTGTTTCTCCTGTAGGCAAGGGACAGAGAGGTATGATTGTATCCCAGCCCAAAGCAGGTAAGACTACACTTCTTAAGGATATTGCGAAGAGTGTGCTTTACAACAACAGAAAAATGCACATGATCATTCTTCTTATCGATGAAAGACCTGAGGAAGTTACAGATATTAAAGAAGCCATCAAAGGCGAAAACGTAGAAGTTATTTATTCAACATTCGACGAAACACCCGAACATCATAAAAAAGTTGCGGAAATGGTAATTGAACGTGCAAGAAGACTCGTTGAGTCCAAACAGGACGTAATAATTCTCCTTGATTCAATCACAAGACTTACCAGAGCGTACAACCAGGTTATTCCTCCTTCGGGAAGAACTCTTTCCGGTGGTCTTGATCCCGCAGCGCTTCATATGCCCAAGAAATTCTTTGGTGCCGCAAGAAACATGAGAGAGGGCGGAAGCCTTACAATTCTTGCAACCGCACTTGTTGATACGGGTTCGAAGATGGATGATGTTGTATACGAGGAATTTAAAGGTACAGGTAACATGGAACTCGTTCTTGACAGAAAGCTTTCCGAAAAGAGAGTATTCCCCGCTATCGACATTCCCAAATCCGGTACAAGAAACGAGCATCTTTTATTAACATCTGAAGAACTTACGGCCATCAGCGCCATGAGAAGAGGCTTTAACGGACTCAAGCCCGAAGAGGCGGTTGACAAGGTAATCGATCTTTTCTCGAAAACCAAGAATAATGATGAGTTTGTAGCCATGATGAACAAAGCAAGATGGTTTTAAAAAATCTCTTGCATAAAGAAAATCACCGTGATATAATTATCAAGCATTTTGTGAAATTTATGGAATTCAATATAGAGAGGTGAGTTGAAATGAGAGAAGGAATTCATCCTGAGTACTATCAGGCGACAGTGACCTGTAACTGCGGAAACACATTTGTAACAGGTTCCACAAAGAAAGATATTCACGTAGAAGTTTGTTCGAAGTGCCACTCTTTCTACACAGGACAGCAGAAAGCCACACAGGCTCGTGGCCGTATCGATAAGTTTAATAAGAAGTACGGTGTGGAAAGCAAATAGTTGTGTTAAAGAGGTTGAGGTATATGATATCTCAACCTATTTTATTATTATGCAGTATTTAATACGACTAATTGCGGAGATACCATGGGCAAGAAAAAAAGAAGGAGAAAAAAGCATAGCAGCGGTCTGACCGAAAAGCCTTTGTTCGAAGGCGTTCTGACAAAGAATCAGAACAAATACGCAATCGAATTCAGAAAAGGCGACGGCGAGCTTCAGACAGTTGTAAAGGACGCACAGGCTAACCCTGACAGACTGATTTACAAGATTCCGTTTGTCAGAGGTATTTTTGTGTTGGTAAATAATCTTATATTTGCTCTTGAATCCCTGGAATTTACCGCAGATGCATTCGGAAACGATACAACCAAAGAAACCTTTATTGACAGGATTTTAAGAAGAATCTTCGGCAAGCATATCAATATGATTGTTACCATGGGTACCGCATGTATATCATTCGTTATCTGTTTCTTTTTTGTAACGTTCTTTCCGTATTTGCTTTCACAGTATCTTGAAAGATATATCATTAATAAATCGGTTCTGCATATTATTGAATTTGCGGCATCGATATTAATTATGGTACTTTATCTTTCTGCATTTCTTTTATTTAAAGATGTCAGAAGAATGATGAAGTATCACGGAGCGGCACATAAGTGCATCAACTGTATTGAGAGAGGCAGAAAGCTTACTTATAAAAATGTGGCTTCATCCTCGAGATTTTTCCCGAGATGTACAACCAACTACATTGCTTTCTGTGTTTTCGTATCTATAATTCTTTTCATATTTGTAAGAATAGATTCTGTTCCTTTAAGACTCCTTTTCAGACTTATTTATATTCCGCTTGCTACGGGACTCTTTTATGAGCTTTATGTTCTGATTTCAAGCCTTCCGGACTGTATCTTTTTGAAAATTCTTACAGCACCCAGTATGCTCTTTCAGATTTTTTCGACACTTCGTCCCGATGATGAAATGATTGCAACCGCAATGGCTTCTTTAGATGCTGCCATTGACTGGAGAGAGTTCCTGGTAATTAATTTCCCGGATAAGTTTTCGTCTTCGGATTTCGGCCTTGATAAAAAAGATCCGAAGGAAGCTGTGGATGCGCTCCTTGCAGAACAGCAGCTTGAGAAGGAAATCGAAGAAGAATACGCAAGAGTTGATGAAGAGCTTATTCATAGTGAATACAGCGAAGAAAACGACAATTACTACATGGATGAAAACGGTGATTATATTACCGTTAACGGTGACGAAGAATACGAAGAATATTATGTCAACCAAGACGGCGAATATGTATACGTTGAACAGGGCGAAGAAGAGTATTATGTCGATGAAGACGGTCAGTATTATGTAAACTATCCTGAAGAAGAACTTACGGAATATGTCGAAGAGCCCGTTGAATACGAAGAAGAGCCTGTTGAATATGAAGAAGAGCCCGTTGAAGAATATGTAGAAGAAGAGGCCGAAGAGGAAGCAGTCGAAGAAGGCGAAGAGTATTCCGAAGAAGAAATATATGATAATATTGAAGAGGAAAATGTTCCTGAATTTGTAATAAAGGCGAATGATATGGAAAAGACGCAACCTGTAAGTATTGATTTTATGGATGATTACGGATTCGATCCCGAGGACGAAGAAGTAGACGAGAATACAATGCAGTTCGAACCCGTAGATGAAAGTGTTCTGGCTGAAAAAGAAGAAGAGTACGAAGAAGGAAATGTACCTTTATTCAGCAAGGAAATCGAAAGTATTCCCATGCCTGACAGTCTTGACAACATTAAAGAAGTTCTGCCTCAGGGCGGAGTTAAGGCCAGAGTATATATCAATACCGAGGAAGAAGAAAAGAACGAATTTGACGACGAAGACGAGAATATCGATTTTGACAATATCATCGATGAGAACGGTCATCTTACCTTAAAAGATACTGATGCATTTAACCGTATGCTCGACGATGAATACGATGAGATATTTAAACGACTGGGGCTTGATTCGGATGACTTATAGAGAAGCTTACGATGAAGGAAGAAAACGCATCGCATCCGACGAAGCGGATATTGAAAGTGCGATTCTTCTCGAATACGTAATGGGAACCGCGAGAAACGATTTGTTTGCACATCCCGAGAGAGAACCTTCCAAAGAAGAGGAAGACAAATACTTTTCTCTTATAGAAAGAAGAAGTTCGGGAGAACCGGTGCAGTATATAACCGGAAAGACATTCTTTTACGGCCTTGAATTTTTCTGCGATCCCTCGGTACTTATACCGCGCTTTGATACTGAAGTGCTGGTTGAAGAAATCATAAAAGAAGCACCCAAGGGTGCAAAGCTTTTAGATCTCTGCACCGGCAGCGGATGTATAGCACTTTCCGTAAAACATGAAAGAAATGACTTAAGCGTATTTGCAAGCGATATAAGTAAAGAAGCACTTGCAACCGCTTTAAAGAATAAAGAAAATCTTTCACTTGATGTAACATTTATCGAAAGCGATATGTTTGAAAACATCAGTGACAGATTTGACATGATAGTTTCCAATCCTCCCTACATTCCAAGAGAAGTGGTTGAAGGACTGGATGAAAAGGTAAAAGAGTATGAACCCTATAACGCATTATGCGGAGGAGAGGACGGACTTGATTTTTACAGGATTATAGCCGGTAAGGCTAAAGGATATTTAAATAAAAAAGCATCACTGATGATGGAAATTGGTTTCGATCAGGGTAAAAGCGTAAGTTCTCTTTTAGGAGAAAACGGTTACGAAGATATTAAAGTGATTAAGGATTTAAACGGTCTTGACAGAGTGGTTTGGGCCGTACTGAAAGGATAAAGAAATGTTTGACAGACTTGAGGATCTGCTTATCAGGTTTGAGGAACTGATGGGGGAATTACAGTCTCCCGGTGTTACGGACAATCAGGCTCGTTTCAGAGCACTTATGAAGGAACAGAGTGACCTCACACCGATTGTTGAAGCATACAAAGAATATAAAAAAGCAAATGAAACCATAAAAGATTCCCTTGAACTGCTCGAAGCAGAAAACGACGAGGAAATGAGGGAGATGCTTAAGGAAGAATTAAACGAAGCAAAAGCAAGCGTTGAAGAACTTGAGCAGAAATTAAAAATACTTCTCTTGCCGAAGGATCCTAACGATGACAAGAACGTTATCGTGGAAATCAGAGCGGGTGCCGGCGGAGACGAAGCAGCACTTTTTGCAGCCGAAATGTACAGACTGTATGTTCATTATGCCGAGAGCCAGGGATGGAGAGTTGAAACCGTCAACGTGGACGAAATCGGTATCGGCGGTATGAAGGAAGTTGAATTTATGATCACCGGTAACGGTGCATATTCCAAACTTAAATATGAGTCGGGTGTACACAGAGTACAGAGAGTTCCCGAAACAGAGTCGGGCGGAAGAATTCATACATCTACTGTTACGGTAGCTGTAATGCCCGAAGTTGAAGAAGTTGAAGTTGAAATTAACGAAGCCGATATAAGAATCGACGTTATGCGTGCGTCGGGTTGTGGCGGACAGTGCGTCAATACAACTGACTCTGCGGTAAGACTTACTCACTATCCGACAGGTATCGTTATTTATTCACAGACTGAAAAGTCTCAGATTCAGAATAAGGCCAAGGCTTTTGCTTTACTTCGTGCAAAACTCTACGACCTTGAACAGCAGAAGGCACATGATGCCGAAGCTGAACTTAGAAAGAGCCAGATTGGTACGGGCGACAGATCTGAAAAGATTCGTACCTACAACTTCCCTCAGGGAAGAGTGACGGACCACAGAATCAATCTGACACTTTACAAGCTCGATAAGATTATGAACGGGGATATCGGTGAAATACTTGATGCCTGCATCGCGGCAGACCAGGCTGCAAAGCTGGTTAAGTTAAACGAGCAGGAAGGCTGATTAGGCTGAATTCTTTCCGGAGGGGTTATCAATGATTAGTGAATCAATGGATTTAATGAACAGAATACCCGGTGCGTTTTTCGTCTTTGACAGAAAGACGTATAAGTTTGTATTCGTTTCGGACGGTCTTTTAAATCTTTTCGGTCTTTCCGAAAAAGCATTTCTTGAAAGATACTTTAATTCTTTCGAAATGTTTATTTACAAGGAAGACAGAAAATACGTAAAAGAATTAATAGAAGGCCAGTTTGGTCTCGATGATTTCTGTGATGCTAACTTCAGAGTAAAGAGCATCATGGAAGAGAACGAAAGATTTATGGCATTCCAGGGAAGACTTGTCGTAGAAAACGACGGCTCGGAAAATGTGTACGGAGTGCTTTTCGATATGACCGAAATGGTTGTTTCCCAGCAGGAAATCAACCGCATGAATCAGGAACTTTACAATAAGACCATAGAAATCAAGGCAAAGCCGGCAGATACAACCAAGGCTCTGGCAAGAGATGCGGTTTCAGGTCTTTTAACCAAAGATGCGGTAACCGAAACCATTACCGATTTTATGGGCGGCTGTGCAGAGAACGAACTCCATGCATTTGTTATGATTGACTGCGATGATTTTACGAAGTTTTCACTCGATCACGGCGATGCCGTGGACGATTTCATCAAGTACTTCGGCTCTGTTCTTAAAAGAGCTTATCGTGACAGTGATATCAAGGGAAGAATCGGCGGAGACGAATTTATCGTTCTTATGAAGAATACTACAAAGGACGCAACAGAGATGCGTTCGATGCAGTTAAACGAAACCGTCAGAAAACCTTACATAAAAGGCGGCGAGGAAATAAAGATTTCGTGTTCCATCG
>JAFYHV010000152.1 GCA_017538995.1 Lachnospiraceae bacterium
GGCGAAAATCAGATTTTTAGGATACGAGGATTTTAAGAAGGATATTCTTAAGAATCACTGGAAAGTTTTCGGCGTCGAAATTTATGAGGACGGAGAATTAGCATATTCATTCGGCGATACGAAGGATAATGTTTATCCGCTTTACTCATGTACCAAGAGTATTCTTTCAATCGCGGTCGGTATTGCGCTTGACCAGAACAAAATAGATTTAAGTAAGGACAGTCTTTATTACATCCCTGAGAAATATAAGGCAAATCTTTCAAAGGAACAAAAGGAAAAATGGGAAAAACTCTCCCTTCACAGACTGATGACCATGTCCGTTCCGGGATTTCCTTTCAGAGCCCCCGACGATAATTATATGGATTTCTCACTCGCAAACGAAGATTTTAATCCCGACGAGATTTCGTTTAATTACAGCAATATCTGCTCATACCTTGTCGGAGTGGCATTAACCGAAGCACTCGGAGAAGACGCATGGGAATTTATCCAAAGGAATATTTTAAAACCGCTTGATATTACGGATGCCACTTGCAGCAGATGCTCGAAGGGCTACTTTTATGGTGCCTCGGGTATGGAAATGTCGGTTAACGATTTAAGTAAGGTCGGACTGCTTCTTTATAACAAAGGCGTCTATAACGGTAAGCGGATTGTTTCCGAAGAATACTTAAACAAAGCAACTTCAATCTTGCAGATGAACCTCGAGGGCGGCTACGGATATTATTTCTGGAAATACCTCGAGGGATACAGCATGAACGGCAAATTTAAACAGAAATGTTATATTTTACCTGAGCGCAAACTGGTTATAACATATCTTGCAGACATTGAGGACGGCTCAAACGTTCTGCGCGAAAGCATGGAAAAGCACGTCCTTGGATTATAGAAAGAGGAAAAAATGGAATTTAAAATAGCACTTCTTCAGTTACTTCCTGAAGATACAACAGAAAAGAATTTAATAAAGGGGCTTGAGGCCTGCAGAAAAGCAAAGGAAATGGGCGCGGATGTAGCGCTTTTCCCCGAAATGTGGAGCGACGGATACAGACTTCCGCAAGAGAAAGAAGAACTGGATAAACTCACAATTCCTGCAGACGGCGAATTTGTTTTAGCATTCAAAAAACTTGCAGCAGAACTTAAAATGGCTATCGGAATCACTCTGCTTGAAAAGCATGATCCGAAACCTTTAAACTCGGTTATTTTATTTGACCGAAACGGAAACGAAGTTTATCACTACGCAAAGGTACACACCTGCGCATTTTCGTTCGAAGGAGTTTTATCCGAAGGCGAAGATTTTTACGTGGCAGACCTTGATACCGGTCACGGAACCGTAAAAGTCGGCTCGATGATTTGTTTCGACAGAGAATTTCCGGAAAGCGCAAGAATACTGATGCTTAAAGGAGTGGAAGTAATCCTTGCACCCAATGCATGTCCTATGGAGATTAACCGCCTTTCGGCGCTCAGGACCAGAGCTTATGAAAACATGGTTGCTGTGGCAACATGCAATTACGCAAAAGGTCAGCCCGACTGTAACGGACACTCTTCCGTTTTTGACGGAGTACCCTGGCTTCGCGAAGAGCCCGGGGTTAGAGACATGTGCGTTTTCGAAGCACCCGGCGACGAAGGGGTTTATGTGGCAACCATCGATATGGATAAACTCAGAAGACACAGAGAAGTTGATATCATGGGCGGCAAATACCGCCATACGGAAAAATACGAAATTCTCGTAAAATAGGAGAAAGTTATGCTCAGACTAAGACCTTATAAAAAATGTGATGCCGCTAAAATCATCACATGGTGCAAGGATGAAAAGACGTTTCTTTTATGGGGAGGCGAGCATTTCGGTTCGTTTCCCATAACGGAAGAAATAATGAATACAAAATATTTTGATAATAACGGTGACTGCGCAGAGCCCGACAACTTCTATCCGATGACGGCATTCGACGAAGACGGAGCAGTCGGTCATTTTATCATGAGGTACATAAAAGGAAACAACAAAATCTTAAGATTCGGATGGGTCATCGTAGATGATGCGAAGCGCGGAAAAGGCTACGGCAAAGAAATGCTCCGTCTGGGTCTTGACTATGCCTTCAATATTTTGAAAGTAGACAAAGTTACAATCGGAGTTTTCGAAAATAACGCATGCGCATACCACTGTTATCTGTCTGCAGGCTTTCGCCCGTCCACGGAACTTGAGGATTCCTTTGAGGAAATCATGGGCGAGACACAGAGAATCGTAGAACTTGAACTCACCAAAGAGGAGTTCATAAAAGAATAAAAAGTAAGAGGGGGTAAAAGAATGAGTTACGAAAAAGAAAGAGACGAGGTCATTGACTGGTTAAAGCATCCGAACGAACTCGGAAAAGCACCTTTTAAGATTGAGTTTGCAAAGGAATTTACGGATCCCGAAGGAATCCACTGTCTGATATTCAAATTTAAGACCGGAGCACTCTCACCCTGGCTTTTGGCCATTCACAGTGATTCGGGAATTTTCAGTGAAGAAGAAAAGTACGATGAAAAGAGAGACATCGAGCAGGCGCAGGCTTTAATCGATTATCTTAAACAGTACTGGAAGAATGTTGCACTTAATGCGGAAGAAAGCAAAAAGCGTGCAGAGAATGCAAAAGCTTTCTGTGGCTTTGTTTTAAAAGCCGAGCAGAAATTCGAGCCGGAACTTTTCTTAAAATATTATGAGGAAGACTGGGGCGAGAAATTATCGAACTGCGATACCAATCCCGAGGACGCAGAGGGTGGAACCGCTGCATGCATTTATTCAAACGAACAGGGGTTAAACCTTGTCTTTGGGTACATGGATTTCAGAGTTCCCAACGGAGAAGCAGAAGAAAATGCACAGTTTAACTTTTTCTGGAAGGAAGCCGTTGAAACGACCAAGACCCACAAAGCACATGAAGTTGTAACTGTTATGGGCATCGGCGAAATCAGAGATAAGGCGATGTTTTTCGCAAAAGCCCTGGTATCACTCTGCAAAATGGATAACAATATCGGAGTATATATGAACGGTGTTGTTTTCGAACCCAAGATGGTTGTTGCCATGACAGATATCATAAAAGAAAACAAACTTCCTCTGCTTGTTCTGGTATGGTGCGGAATAGGAAGGGAAGAAAACGGAGTTTCCTGCTGGAGTGACGGAATGAAGTGCTTCGGGTTTGATGAGCTCGAAATGGTAAATGTTCAGGGCAGACAGCCTTCGGAAATTCATTCCATGATGCTTTATATCATAGATTACTGCATCAATCAGAACGTATCGTTCCACGATGGCGAAGAGGTCGGACTTTCCGCCGGCTTAAAAGCAAAGATTGTAAAATCCAAAGGCTACAACGTGGATATGGAAGGTGAAACTTTAAAGATTTCATTTTAAATAATGTAACACGGGGGAGAAATTATGGATTCAAACGGAATAATCATCGTAAAAGGATTTGACTGGGGGCCTGCGGTAACAAAGGTCGTTATTAAGCTCGGCATAGATTTTGACAAAACCCGAAACTTTGACACGACCCTGTTCGGAGTAAAGGAAAAAAGAACGAACGCTCTTGGTACAACGAATACGGACAGAAAAATAACCGATGTGTATTATTCGGACGAACTCGGAAACCGCATCGAGGGTAAGGGCGACTATCTTTCTATCGAAATGTCATTCGGACCGGACGAGGGTTCTCCGATGTATTATGATTTTCCGACCGGTTTTAACAAATGGTTTGATTATGAGATGGTTGTAAGAACCATATACGGACAGCAGACCAATTTAAATAATGAAAAGTTTGTATTTCCCGAGATTAAAGACGTTGATTTAACCGGAAAGTTCACGGGTTCGGAAGGTCATACCTTAACCTATGCTTCCTACAAACCAACGAACGCTTCCGAAGAAAACAAGCGCCCGCTTGTAATCTGGCTTCACGGTATGGGCGAAGGCGGAACCGATCCCGTGATTACATTATATGGAAATAAGGTAGTGCCTCTTTTTGGAGATGAGTTCCAGAAAATCATGGACGGCGCTTATGTTCTTACTCCGCAGACTCCGACCTTCTGGCTTCAGTGTAAGGAGGACGTTGCTTCCTGGCAGAAAAACAAGGGCGACGATTCGATTTATTTAAAAGATTTAAAAGAATTAATAGAAAAATTCGCAGATGAGAATTTTGTCGACAAGAACCGAATCATTGTCGGCGGCTGCTCAAACGGCGGTTTTATGACAATGGACCTTATATTAAATTATCCCGATTACTTTGCTGCAGCTTACCCTATCTGCGAAGCTTTTCTTCCGAAGAAACTTAAAAAAGACAGATTATTGCCCCTAAAAGATATGCCGATCTGGTTTGTTTACGCGAAGAATGATTTTACGGTCCTTCCCGCAAAATACGAAAAGCCGCTCTTGAAAATGTTTGATAAAATAGGCGCAGGCAATATTATTGTCAGTGAATTTGAGGATGTTCATGATACTTCGGGACAGTTTGAAAAGGACGGAAAACCCTTCCAGTACTTTGGACATTTTTCATGGATTTATTTCTTCAATAACGAATGTGTTGAAAACGGCGTATCCATCTGGGAATGGATGGCGAAGCAGACGAAGTAAATCCGATTAACATAATTGCAAAAAAATTCTTGACATTGCCCGAAAAAATAATTATTATGATTTCACATACGAAAAAATGCGATGAAGGAATTATGCGTCGTTTGGAAGTTTCAGAGAGCCGGTGGTTGCTGTGAACCGGTACGAAAGAACGAATTGCAGTCTCACTCCCGAGCAGAACCCTCGAAAGGCAAGTAAAGGGCTCCGGCAAGCTCCGTTATCAAGGCTAGAGATATGATAGTATCTTACTGAGTGACTGTTTTACAGTAATATGGGTGGTACCGCGGAAGAAATTTCGTCCCAGAGATTAGGAAACTAATTTCTGGGACTTTTCATTTTAGAAAGGAAAAAATCATGAACAAGATTTTCATCGCCGACTCAACAATCGCACAAAGCTGCATTAATAACGCCTTTTCCATGAGTTTCAAGGAAAAGATGGAAGTTGCAAAAAGACTTGAAAAGATCAAAGTAAATGTTATCGAAATGCCCAAGGCTGTCGAGAAAACCGATGCTTTGCTTGTTAAATCTCTCGCAACAATGATAAAAGAAAGCACATTATCGGTTGCAGCAGCACCCGATAAAGCAGAGATTGATGCCGCAGCAGACGCAATTAAGAATTCAAAGAACGCGAGAATCAGAATCCTTGTTCCGACCTCTCCCGTTCAGATGGAATATATTTTAAAAGCAAAACCCAAGGCAGTTCTTGAGAAAGTTCCCGAAATGGTTGAATACGCAAAGAGCCTGTGCGAGAACATCGAAGTATCCTTCATCGATACTTCCAGAAGCGAAAAAGAATTTGTCGCTAAGTTATCCCAGGGCGTAGTTGCTTCAGGCGCAAGCGTAATCGATTTCTGTGATACCGCAGGAACATGGCTTCCCGAGGAAACCGCAGAATTCATAAAATACATAAAAGAAAATGTTCGCGGAATCGAAAACGTAACAATATCCGTTACCTGCTCCGATGAAATAAGACTCGGAAACGCAAACTCCGTAGCAGCAATCAAAGCAGGCGCAACACAGGTTAAGACAACACTGGTTGGCAAAGCAGCTCCCAAGATCGGACATTTCGTAAATCTTATTTCTGAAAAAGGCGAGGCAATTCAGGTTGCAATTGATATCCCGAGAGCAGAGTTTAACAAGACTCTTCGTCAGATGACATGGATTGAAGGCGAGAATCAGGGTATCAAGATTACCTTCGAAGAAGAGGAAAAGGCAAAGACCGAAGAACTCAATTTAGACGAGACCGCAGACATCTCCAAGGTTATCAAAGCAGTTAAGAAACTCGGATATGATTTATCCGACGACGACAACGCTAAAGTATACAAGGAATTCAAGAGAGTATCCGAGAAAAAGAATGTCGGAACAAAGGAAATGGAAGCAATCATTGCAACAGCAGCTCTCCAGGTTCCCGCAACATATCAGCTGGTTGACTTTGTAATCAACTCAGGAAACATCATCACTCCCACCGCTCATATCACTCTCGAAAAAGAAGGAAACGAGCTTAAAGGTTTAAGTTCGGGAGACGGCCCCATCGCCGCTGCATTCCTTGCAGTTGAAATGGTTGTCGGACATCACTATGAACTTGATGATTTCCAGATCCAGTCAGTAACCGAAGGAAGCGAGGCTGTCGGAACAGCACTCGTAAAACTTCGTTCCAACGGAAAGCTTTATTCAGGCAACGGTATTTCAACAGACATTATCGGCGCCAGCATCAGAGCTTACCTTAACGCAATCAACAAGATTGTTTACGAAGAGAAACAGGAGAACATTCCCGATTAGGATTAAAACGGAGGAAAGATTTAAATGAGATTATCATTCAGCACAAACGGATGGGATGATTTTGACTGGTCTGACTTTTATGTGACCGCAAAAGATTTGCAGTTTTCCGGTATTGAAATTCACGATATAAAAAGAGAAGTTTTTTCCGGAAAGAACAGACCTTTTAATAATGAAAACATTGTTGAGACGGCAAGAAAAATAGCTCAGATGGGCCTTGATATTCCCGTACTCGATGCTGTCTGCGATGTATCGGATCCCGATAAGGTAAACGAAAACATCGAAGAAATCAGAGAATACATCAGAATCGCCAAGATTTTAAAATGTCCCGCTATCAGACTTCGTGCAGGAAAGAGCAGCACAGATACAGAGGTTTCCGATGAACCCGTTATCGAGTGTATCAAAGCTACCTACAGAGAAGCAGACAACAACGGCGTTTCACTTCTTATCGAAACAGTCGGACCTTACGCAAACACAGAGAGACTTCGCAATGTCTTAAATGTTTTCGCAAGAGACAATGTTGCTGCAGCATGGGATATTCACCACACAGTAAGATTCGGCGGTGAAAGTGCAGAGACTTCAATCCAGAATCTCGGTGCATACGTTCTTCACGTACACATAAAAGATTCCGAAGTTGTTGACGGAAAGATCGAATACAGACTTATGGGCGAAGGCAGCCTTCCCATTGACGATTTAATGGGCGCTCTTCGTTCAATCAACTACGATAAATACATTTCGTTTGAATGGATTCCCGCATGGCTTGAAGAATTATCAGACCCCGGAATCGTATTCCCTCACTTTATCAACTTCATGTCCCAGTATGAGCAGGAAGCAAAAGTTGTTGGTCAGACACTTTATTCAAACAAGGCCGGCACAGGTAAGTTTATCTGGAAAAAGGAAGAGATTATCGACAAGACCTTCCCTCAGGTACTCGACAAAATGGTTGAGGAATTCCCCGATCAATACGCCTTCAGATATACAACTCTTGATTACACAAGAACATATTCCGAATTCAGGGATGACGTTGACGAATTTGCAAAGACACTTATCGCACTCGGCGTAAAGCAGGGTTCCCACGTAGCTATCTGGGCAACCAACATTCCCCAGTGGTACTTATCTTTCTGGGCATGCTGCCGCATCGGCGCAGTTCTTGTTACAGTAAATACAGCATATAAAATTCATGAGGCTGAGTATCTTTTACGAAACTCCGATACTCATACCCTTGTTATGATAGACGGCTTCAGAGATTCAAACTACGCAGAAATTATTCAGGAACTCTGTCCCGAATTAAAAGACAATGTTCCCGGCAAAGCTCTTCACTGCAAGCGTCTTCCTTTCCTTCGTCACGTAATCAACGTAACAAGCAGACAGCCCGGCTGTCTTACATGGGAAGAGGCACTCGAACTCGGAAAGAACGTTCCCATCGAAGAAGTTTACCGTCGTTCATCCTTGGTTGATAAGCATGATGTCTGCAACATGCAGTACACATCCGGTACCACAGGATTCCCCAAGGGAGTTATGCTTACTCACTACAATGTAGTTAACAACGGAAAATGTATCGGCGACAGAATGGACTTATCTACAGCCGACAGAATGATGATACAGGTGCCCATGTTCCACTGCTTCGGTATGGTACTTGCGATGACCGCATCCATGACTCACGGTGTAACATTATCACCTATCCCTTACTTCTCAACCAAGCCCGCGCTTGCATGTATCAACCAGGAAAAGATTACATGTTTCCACGGCGTACCTACAATGTTTATCGCAATGCTTGAGCATGAAGACTTCCCGAAGACCGACTTCTCACACATGAGAACGGGTATCATGGCCGGAAGCCCCTGCCCCATCGCAGTCATGAGAGACGTTGTTGAGAAGATGCATATGACAGAAATCACCATCGTTTACGGTCAGACCGAAGCATCTCCCGGATGTACAATGTCCACAACCGACGATCCTCTGGAAGTAAGAGTTACCACAGTCGGCGGACCTTTACCCGGCGTAGAATGTAAGATCGTCGATCCCGAAACAGGCGAAGAATGTCCCGACGGTGTAAACGGCGAGTTCGTAGCCAGAGGTTACAACATCATGAAAGGTTACTACAAGATGCCTCTTGCTACAGCACAGGCAATCGATGAAGACGGATGGCTTCATACAGGCGACCTTGCATGCAGAACGCCCGAAGGCAACTTCAAGATTACAGGCCGTCTGAAAGACATGATTATCCGTGGAGGTGAAAACATTTATCCTAAGGAAATCGAAGAATTCATCTACACTTATGATAAAGTTAAAGACGTTCAGGTAATCGGTGTTCCCGACGAAGCACTCGGCGAGGAAATCCTTGCAGCAGTTGTTCCCAAGGAAGGCGAGACAATTACCGAGGAAGAAATCAAGAAGTACGTATTCGATCACATGGCAAAACACAAAGTTCCCAAGTATGTCGATATCGTAGACGGCTTCCCCATGAATGCCGCAGGCAAGATTCTTAAATACAAGATGAGAGAGGCAGCAGTTGAGAAATACAACTTAAAGAAAGCCGACAGCATCGAAACAGCATAAAAATACAAAGCGCAGGATTATCAGTCCTGCGCTTTATTGTCTTCATAGGATAATTTTATGGATTTTATATTTGGCATAATTTCTTTGATTTCAGTTTGATAAATATTATTATTCTTTAGTTTTTTTTCATATTCTATTGCTTCTTCAAGACCGGTTTTTAAATCCTCAAAAAGTTTACTCATGAAAGGCATCTCCTATTTTTATATATTTTAAAATGCGATTGGCAAAATTCCGATTTTCTTTACAAAGACAAACGAGTTCGTACAAATCGGGATCATCGGAAAAAGAAATGATTATTTGTGTTGGATTATTATTATCCGTTATTCCATAAAGAAAATCTGGAGTTGTGTTAAATGTTTGCGAAATAAAACATACGGTTTGATAAGAAGGAGTTCTGTCACCATTTTCATATCTTCCATATCCCATAGCGGACATATTCAGTTTTCTGGCAGCTTCTGCTTTAGAAATCCCCATGTTTTCGCGTATTTTAATTAAACGTTTCGGTTGAAAATCCATATGCCGTCTCCTTGACAATAACCATTGGTTATAATATATTGTTTTCATAACCATTGGTTATACAGTAACAAATCATTGTTGGAAAGTCAAGTAAATAACAAATGTGTTATTGACTGCGGATAACAAATTTGTTATCATGGAGGAAAGAAGATGTATAAGATTATCTTTTATGAAGATGCTGATGGATATAGTAGTTTAAAAGTGTATTTAAAAGAGTTACGGAAAAATTCAAATGCTGGTAATAAGGATGCAAAGATTAACTTATTTAAAATAGTTGCGTATATAGATACTCTTAAGGAAGAAGGAACGAGGGTAGGAGCACCTGTTGTTAAGCATTTGGATGGAGAAATATGGGAACTACGTCCGTTATCTAACAGAATTTTATTTGCATTTTATAAAGACAATACCTTTATTTTGTTGCATCATTTTCAGAAAAAAACACAAAAGACTCCGAAAAGAGAAATATTTAAAGCGATTCGTGAATTAGAAGATTATAAAAGGAGGTTTACGGTATGATTGGTTGGGAAGATGTCAGAGAAGAATTAAACATAACCTCTGAAGAAGAATGCATAATAGAATTGGAAAAAGAATTAATAAGAACTTTAGTTGATATTCGTGAAAAACAAGGGTTATCCCAGGCAGAATTGGCATCAAAGTGCAATGTAAAGCAGCCATCTATAGCCAGAATGGAAAAAGCAATTCATTCTCCGCAAATAGACAGTCTGTTGAGAATCTTGGTTCCTCTCGGATATACTCTGAAAATAGTTCCAATAAAGAAAAGTGAAATAATACAATAAATGTTGTATAAATGAAAAAATCATAATATAAAAGCCGGGAAATATCTTTTCCGGTTTTTTATTTGGTTAAGCCAAGAATAAAATCAGCGGAAACATTATAGAGCTCGCACAATTTGATTATATGTCTGACAGGGATTTCGTTTGCACCGCGTTCATAGCGCGCATACATGGTTTGGGAAGTCCCTAGATAATTGGCAACGAATTCCTGTGTAAAGTCAGAATCTTCACGAAGATCACGAATTATTTTTACGTAATTAAATGAGTTTTTAGAATCCATAAAACAAGTATAAATAGTAAAAATATTTACTATTGAATTTAGTAAATATCTTTACTAAAATTATAGTTATGGAAGGTTTTTTCACGTAGAAAAAAGAGAATTTATAAAGGGGGTTTGCTATGAGAAATACAGTTACAAAAAAACTAAGAGTTCTTAGTTTAGCATTGGCTATATTATTAGTATTATCTGTGATTTCATTTCCTTCAATGAAAGCTAAAGCGGCTGGAACTGTAGATGATTTTGTCGAACGTTGTTATACCGTTACTTTGGACAGAGGTTCGGATCCTGACGGTTTTGCAGATTGGAAAGGACAACTTTTAAACGGTGAAGCTGTCGGTGTGCATGTTGCATATGGATTTTTGTTCAGTTCCGAGTATACAAAGAAGAATAAATCCAACAAAGACTATGTCACCGATCTTTATATGCTTTTTATGGGAAGAGAACCCGATGAAGCAGGTTTTAATGATTGGGTAGGTCAGCTCGAGGCAGGTAAGTCGAGAACCGAAGTCTTTGTAGGCTTTGCAAACTCTCAGGAGTTTTATAATATCTGTGAGAGTTACGGAATCACAGCCGGCAGATGGGTTAACGGATATGACAGAATTCAAGTAAACAATGTTAATCTTTTTGTAGAAAGACTTTATAAAGTATGCTTTGGAAGAATTGGTGATATCGGCGGACAGAAGAACTGGGTTGAAAAATTATTAAACAAGCAGATTACAGGCTCCGAATGTGCAAGAAGTTTTATCCAGAGTCAGGAATATGAAAACCTTGGTTTAAGCGATGCCGAATATGTTGAAAACCTTTATATTTCTTTGATGGGCAGAGCATCTGATGCAGAAGGAAAAGAAAATTGGATTAACGCACTTGCTAGCGGTAAAACTAGGGATGAGGTTTTTGCAGGATTTGTAAATTCCGTAGAATTTGCAAATATATGTAATACCTATAAAATCGACAGAGGTTCATATACGGCTAAAAATGTTGGAAAAACGAATGTTGACCAGCAGGCAAAAAGATACAGAGTTTCCCGAAGGGATTACAGTAATGGAGATTATACAATAATTGAGTACAAAGATGGAGGTAATGAATCCACAAAGGAAACAAGATATGACAGCGCGGGAAATTTCAGAGGATATGAATATATATATGAGCACAATAGTGACTTTACTGAAAAAAAATTTGGAAAGACATTTTTTGAAGATGACGGAAAATTAAAAGATAATTATTTTTATAGAGAGGAGTACAATAAAGACGGAACGCTAAAGACTCATTATTATTGTGATGAAGGATGGAACACCCAAGGCGCTACCTCTTATGAATATACTTTATCGGGAAATGTTTCTCTTTTAGTAAAGGTTACTGGATATGGTGATGATTTGGAGTATAAATACGATAATAAAAACAGAATTATAAGTATAAATGGATTTGGAAATAACGGAGAACCTAGAACCATAGAAATAAGGGAATATTTTAACCAAAAGGAAAATGAAGAAGAGGATATAAAGAAAATCTCAAGAACAACTTTCAACGCATTCGGGGTCAAGACAACAAAGGTATCTGAATATGACGGAAATGGAAATGTTATTACGGATACGACCTATAATGACGAAGGAGAGGAAACAGAAATAAAAAATTATAAATATGATAAAAATGGAAATATGATAAAAGAAACAGTAGTCCGGAAGGGAATAACCACGTCTGTAGAGTGTGAGTATGATTCCAATGGAAATAAAACAAAAACCATTTGTTATGATGAGCATGGAAATAAGGGCAGTTACAATGTTTTGACATATAACTCAAATAATAAAAAAACCAGCGATATTTATTATGATGCTGAAGGTAAAGAATGTGACGGATGGAAATACGAATATGATAATAACAATAATATACTAAAAGAAACATATTTCAGTTCATATTTAATTAGTACAACTGAGTATGAGTACGACAGAAATAATAATTTGATTACGGAGACAAGAAAAAGAAAACTTGATCAAAATCCTGAAGAGACTTATTGGATTATTTATAAGTATGAAGAGTATTAAAGAAGTAAGCAACTGTGTGCCGGGTGCGATTAAGCACCCGGTAATTTTTCACTCTTGCAACCGTACCGCTATAGCGGTATAATGAATTTGGAAAGAATCCCGGTACCCAAAGGTAAAAAAATGGATATTAAGAACCTTATAAAAAGTAAAAAATTCGATATAAAGAGCCTTTCTGAAAAATCAGGAATTCCTTATAGTACATTGAACGACTTTGTAAACGGAAAAACATCGATTTACAAAATGCAGTACGGATATGTTAAATCAATTTCAGAAACACTTGAAATTGAAATTGAAGAATTGGAAGAAATCTCTGAAGAAGAAAAGATTTACAGTGAATACGGGGAGATAATTGTAAAGAATAAGAGTTTTTATTTAAAATGTCCGCTTCAAAAAGAGCCGAGATACCTCTGTAAAGTTAATTCATTTAATAAAGATTATGTTCAAACCTTGGCGGAATGGGAATATGATTATTTACAAAAGTGTGAACTGGAAAAGCAATGGATTGACAATGATTGTTCGATTAATGAATAAGGTTTTATAATTTGCAAAGAAGAATAGATTGATAAGCAATGAGAAAAATAGGTAAAAGGCTCCATTCTGAAAGGATTAGAATGAAGCCTTTTCTTTGTTTTAATAATGAATTATTTAGATTAATGATTCCAAAGCAGTATATTCATATCCGAGAGCCTTAGCTACATTGGCATTTGTAACTTTGCCGTCATAGCAGTTAACACCGGATTCGATTACAGCGCTCTTCTTACATGCTTCTTCAAGACCGTTTGCAGCAATCTGAAGACCGTAGCGAAGTGTTGCATTGGTGAGTGCGATGGTACTTGTTCTGGGAACTGCGCCGGGCATATTTCCTACACAGTAATGAACAACGCCTTCTTCGATGTAAACGGGCTCGTCATGTGTGGTAACATGTGAGGATTCGCCGCAGCCGCCCTGGTCGATGGCAACGTCTACGAATACTGCTCCGTCTTTCATCTCGGGAAGATATTTCTTCTTGAAAAGCTTGGGTGTTGAGCCGCCGGGGATTAATACGGAACCGATTACAAGGTCTGCATCTTTTACGACACGTTCTACATTTGAGTCGTTGCTGACAAGTGTCTGGATATGTGCTCCGAACATGTTGTCGAGCTCTTCGAGTCTTTTAAGATTAACATCGAGGATGGTAACGTTTGCACCCATACCTACGGCAATTTTACATGCGTTCATACCTACGGTACCGCCGCCTAAAATTACTACGTTAGCCTTGGGAGTTCCGGGAACACCTGCAAGGAGAATGCCTTCGCCGCCGAATCTCTTCTCAAGGTACTTAGCACCTTCCTGAATAGATAAACGTCCTGCAATCTGCGACATCGGAGCAAGGCAGGGAAGGGATCTGTCAGTTTCCTGAATGGTTTCGTAAGCAACCGCTTTAACTTTGCCTGCAAGGAGGGCATCAGCCTGTTCCTTGTCTGCTGCCAAATGAAGGTATGTGTAAAGGATAAGGCCTTCGCGGAATAAAGGATACTCTTCGGGAAGAGGCTCTTTTACCTTAATCATCATGTCTACGAGGTTCCATACGTCTGCGGCGTTGTCGATTAAAGAAGCGCCTGCATCAACATACTCGTTGTCGGAAAAACCGGAACCGATGCCGGCTCCTTTTTCCATGTAAACATGATGTCCTGCAGCAATGTATGCCTTAACATTGTCAGGAGTTAACCCCACTCTGAACTCATTGTTTTTGATTTCTTTCACGCAACCGATTTTCATATAAAATCTTCCTTTCTAAAAATATTTATAGTTCTTTTTAAAATATTTCCGTTTAACAAAAATTTTTATAAAACCACCATATTCAATATTATCATAAAAATCATAAATAGGGTGCTTTTTGATATTAAAATATGGTAAAATCA
>JAFYHV010000027.1 GCA_017538995.1 Lachnospiraceae bacterium
AATCATGCGTCTTTTCTTTTCCGCTTTAATCATTTTTAAAATGCAGCAGATAAGAAGCGGAATGCCCATAACGATGTTTCCGTAAATGCTGTGTACCGGAAGCATTGCAAAAAGAATCGCAGTCAGAAAAGCCGCAAAATTATTTTTGGTAATATGCTTTATACAGTAATACATTCCGAAGAATGCAGTCATTATAACGATAATATGCTGGATTAAAAATGCTGTGTAAACATTGAAGAGTTTGTAGAGAATTACAAAGCCCGGAGCGAAGGGCATGATGCTGACCGAAGGAATTCCGCACATCATCTGTTCGTATACGTCTGCGCCAAAATATCTGGCCGCAAACACGTAGTTAATGATGGTTTCATCGAGCTGGTCATGCACTACGAAAATGGCGCTTCCGACGCCATAACGGAAAGTAAGAAATAAGACCGGTGAGAGGATTAGTATTATCGCCGGTATGCCTAAGTATTCAAATTCAAATTTCTTTAATTTCTCGCTCATAAAAAATATTTTATCAAAAGTATAAATTCTTGGAAAGAATAGAATTTGGAATTATAATTAAAGGGATATAAGTTGTTTCTTTTATGATAATTAAGAGAGGGTTATTATGTCGGTTCTGGCAGCTTTTATGGTACCGCATCCTCCGCTTATCGTGCCTGATATCGGCCAGGGGAGCGAGCGAAAGGTACAAAAAACCATAGACAGTTATGAAAGAGTGGCGCGTGAAATCGCAGAGCTTAAGCCTGATACAATCGTGATTTCAAGCCCGCATGCAGTGATGTACTATGATTATTTGCAGATCTCTTCGGGGACGAGTGCTACGGGCGATTTTTCAAGATTCGGCGCACCGCAGGTTTCTTTTTCGGAAGAATATGATTATGAACTCGTAAAAGAAATAGAAAAAATATGCGTAAGCGAAGATTTTCCCGCAGGCACAAAGGGTGGAGGACATTCTGAGCTTGATCACGGAACAATGGTGCCTTTGTATTTTATCAGGAATGAATATAAGGGCGGAAAGATAGTTCGTATCGGTCTGTCAGCGCTTCCGTATGAAAAGCATTACAGATTAGGTGAAATAGTTCGGAGTGCAGCAGATTATTTAAACCGCAGAATAGTGTTTGTGGCAAGCGGCGATTTGTCACATAAACTGCAGGAATACGGACCTTACGGCTTTGCCAAGGAAGGCCCGGAATACGATAAAAGACTAATGGATGTATGTTCGCGTGCGGATTTCAAAGAACTCTTTAATTTCGATGAAGATTTCTGTGAGCGTGCCGCAGAGTGCGGACATCGTTCGTTCTTAATTATGGCAGGTGCTTTAGACGGTATGACTGTCTGGCCGACTGTGTATTCGCACGAGGATGTTACGGGCGTCGGATACGGAATCTGCAGTTTTTATCCGGAGTAAGGAGGGTAAAAAATGGATGAGTATGTAAGTCTTGCGAAAAAGACGATTGAATCATATATAAAAGACGGAGTCACAATTCCGCTTCCCAAAGATTTGCCTTCGGAAATGACTGAAAAAAGAGCAGGAGCTTTCGTTTCCCTTCATAAAGACGGAGAACTTCGCGGCTGTATCGGAACAATCCTTGCAACTACGGACTGCGTTGGTGAAGAAATCATTCAGAATGCAATCAGCGCATCAACCCGCGACCCGAGATTTTATCCCGTACGCGAGGACGAACTGCCTCTTTTGGATATTTCCGTAGATGTGCTCGGTGAGCCCGAGGACATTTCATCCCCTGACGAACTGGATGTAAAAAGATACGGAGTCATCGTAACCAATGGTTACAGGAGAGGGCTTCTTTTACCCGATCTTGACGGAGTGGACACCGTCGAAGACCAGATTTATATAGCCAAAAGAAAAGCCGGTATTATGCCGGACGAAGAAGTTAAACTTCAGAGATTTGAAGTCATAAGACACCACTAAAAAATCGCCTGCAAAAAACTGCAGGCGATAATTTTTTTAATTATTCTTTCTCAAAAGCATCTTTGCCGATACCGCAGATGGGGCAAACCCAGTCATCAGGAATATCTTCAAAAGCTGTTCCGGGAGCGATACCTGAATCGGGATCTCCGATTTCGGGATCATAAACATAGCCACAGGGGCATGCGTACTTATCCATAGTGTAATCTCCTTTCCAATACAATATAAATATTATACTATATCTTACTTAACAAAGGAAGTGAAATAAAGTATAATTAAATGGTCTGTAAACAAATAAAAAATCAAGGCGGGAGGGTAATATGACAGTAACAAACGATATTAAATATGTTGGCGTGAATGACCACGCAATAGACCTTTTTGAAGGACAGTACGACGTTCCAAACGGCATGGCTTACAATTCATATGTAATCATGGATGAGAAGATCGCCGTTATGGATACAGTAGATAAAAATTTTACACACGAATGGCTTGATAATCTGGCAAATGCATTAAACGGCAGAAAGCCCGATTACCTTGTGGTTCAGCATATGGAGCCCGACCATTCCGCAAATATAGTTAATTTTACGAAGACTTATCCCGAAGCAACCATCGTTTCTTCCGCTAAGGCTTTTACGATGATGAAGAATTTCTTCGGAAAAGATTTTGAAGACAACAGAATCGTTGTGGCAGAAGGCGATACACTTTCACTTGGAAAGCATACTCTTAACTTCGTGGCTGCACCCATGGTTCACTGGCCTGAAGTTATCATGACTTACGATTCCTGTGACAAGGTTCTTTTCTCCGCTGACGGCTTCGGCAAATTCGGCGCACTTGACGTTGAAGAAGACTGGGCCTGCGAAGCAAGACGTTACTATTTCGGTATCGTCGGAAAATACGGCGCACAGGTTCAGGCAGTGCTTAAAAAGGCAGCAGGACTTGATATTCAGATTATCTGCCCTCTTCACGGTCCCGTATTAAGCGAAAACTTAGGTTATTATCTTAACCTTTACAATATCTGGTCATCCTACGGTGTTGAAAGCGACGGTATCGTTATTGCTTACACATCTGTTTACGGTCATACCAAGAAAGCTGTTGAACTTCTTGCAGACAAGTTGAAAGCCAACGGCTGTCCGAAGGTTGCTGTTACAGACCTTGCAAGAGACGATATGGCAGAGGCTGTTGAAGATGCGTTCAGATACGGCAAAATCGTTCTCGCTACAACCACATACAATGCTGAGATCTTCCCTTTTATGAGAGAGTTTATCAACCATCTTGTTGAAAGAGGATTCAAGAATAAAACAGTCGGACTTATCGAAAACGGTTCATGGGCACCTCTTGCTGCAAAGACCATGAAGGGAATGTTGGAAGGCTGCAAGAATCTTACATTTACCGATACTACCGTTAAGATTCTCTCCGCATTAAACGATGAGAGCAAGGCACAGATTGAGGCACTCGCTGACGAACTTTGCATGGATTACAAGGCACAGAAGAGCGAGACTGCCAACAAGAACGATCTGACAGCACTCTTTAAGATCGGTTACGGCCTTTATGTTGTCACATCAAACGACGGCAAGAAGGATAACGGACTTATAGTTAATACAATTTCACAGGTTACCAGCTCACCCAACCGTGTGGCTGTATGCATCAACAAAGACAATTATTCACATCATGTCATCAAGCAGACAGGCATTATGAACGTTAACTGTCTTTCGGTTGAGGCACCTTTCTCGGTATTCGAATGCTTCGGCTTCAGAAGCGGCAGAACCGTGGATAAATTCGAAAACGAAAAAGACAATCTTCTTCGTTCCGACAACGGACTGGTATTCCTTTCAAAATACATCAACGCATTTATGTCGCTTAAGGTTGAACAGTATGTTGACCTCGACACTCACGGTATGTTTATCTGTACCGTAACCGAGGCCAGAGTTCTTTCCGACAAGGAAACCATGACATATACATATTATCAGGCAAACGTAAAACCCAAGCCCGAGACAGAAGGCAAGAAGGGTTATGTATGTAAGGTCTGCGGATATGTTTACGAAGGCGACGAACTTCCCGAAGATTTTGTATGTCCTCTCTGCAAACACGGAGCGGCTGATTTTGAACCCATCGCATGAAAAAAGCCATAATTAAAAACCTGATAATTCTTTTATTGATGCCAATAGCAGGATTAATACTCCTGCTTTTGGTTCATTTGCTTCCGACTTCAAAAATCACGGCAAATGTCAATTCATCAGCAGAATCAATCAAGGACGAGTGTACGGACGAACTTATAATTGACGATTATCATGCGACATTAATCGGTAATTTCACCGATTGTCTCATGCTTCAGCTTTCAATTTACGACGGAGAGCATTCGGCTTTTGATCAGGCGCTTAATTTATACAGAAACGAAGTGGGCAACGAAGAAGAGTGGTGTCCCGGATTGTCTCTTACGGACTATTTAAACGGTGCAACGACAAATCTCGAAGTTCCTTATCCGAGATACTGGCACGGCTATCTGGTTTTTTTAAAACCGCTTCTTTTAGTTACCTCGCTTAATTCGGTAAGACTTTTAAATGCAGGTCTGCAAATGATTCTTTTAGCAGCTTCTTTAATTCTTTTTTCTAAAAAAGGTCAGTCGAAGCTTGCGTTTTCTTTTGCGGTATCTCTCCCTTTTATGTTTTTCTTTTCATCCTTCGCATCCCTTTCTTTAAGCATCTGTATGTACATCATGCTTATTGAAATGCTTCTGATAGCGTTCTTTAACGAAAAACTGACAGAGAACGAAGGATATATGACATTCTTTTTAGTTGCAGGCTGTGCGACCGCGTATTTTGATTTCCTGACATATCCGCTTGTAACTCTTGCATTTCCGCTTATCGCAGTGCTTGCACTTACGGAAGAAGAAACAAAGAAAGCATATTTATCAGTTTTAAAATATACGTTAACCTGGGGCATCGGATATGTATTTATGTGGGCATCAAAATGGATTATCGCCCTCATATTTACCGGTCAGAATACTTTATCAGATGCATTTAAAACCATCTCTGCAAGAACTTCGTCCGCAACGGATGGTGGCAGAATCGCAGGATATATAAAAGTAATTAAATACAATATTTCTCCTTTTATGAACAGAGCTTTTGCATTGCTGATGCTTCTTATAATCGTTACGGTAATTGTTCTGATCATAAAAAAAGGACTCAAAAAACACTTTGACGGATTCGCACAGAGAATTCCCGTTATTATAATCGGTTTAATACCTTTTGTATGGTGGTTTGTGGCTGCAAATCACTCGTACGAACATTCTGCTTTTACCTGCAGAAATTTTGCAATCTTTGTATTCGCAATTGTTTTTGCATTCATAAAAGATGCAGCCCTCACAGATAAAAAGGAAGGCGACAGCACTAAGTAATGAAGAAGAAAAGAATTTCAACCAGAAATTTAGTTCTCGTTTATTCGGTCATGATTCTTATAGTGGCCGTCATTTTTGTTGCCGTTGCTTTTTACTTTTCACGTACCATAAGAGCCGCCAGACATGCGGGCGACACCTACAGTGCCGTAAGCAGTTCGGATGTTAATTTCAGCAAATACTATGTAATGATTTCGTCCGACAGAGAGCTTGATTTCTGGAAATCGGTTTACAAGGGCGCATACGAGGAAGGCATCAAAAAAGGCGTATGTGTAGAAATGATGGGTGAGAATCTGTCGGAGGATTACAGTAATACGGAACTCATGGAAATTGCAATCGCATCTAAAGTGGACGGTATAATCGTCCATGCTGATGAGAGCATAGAAATGAGAGATCTGATAAATGAAGCGGTTTATGAAGGCATTCCCGTCGTTACCGTTTACGGCGACAGCGCAAATTCGCTTCGATGCTGTTATGTCGGTGTCGGAAGTTATAATCTCGGACGTGAGTACGGCAAGCAGATTGTAAAAATCGCGAGAGAGTACGAACTTTCCAAAACCACAGCTTCAACTCATATGAATGACACCTTAAAGGTTGTCGCACTCGTTAACTCTTATTCGGACAACAACAACCAGTCCCTTGTATGGTCCGGTATTCAGAATGTTGTTTCCACCGAAAACAATTCCGAGATTCAGATTGAATTATCCCAGGCTTATGTGGATAACAGAAATACATTTACCACCGAAGAATCCATTCGTGATATTTTCAGATCGCAGGAAACTCCCGACGTTATTGTCTGCCTTAACGAAACAGATACCAACTGCGTATACCAGTCGCTCGTAGACTACAACAAGGTAGGTAAATCGGCCATTTTAGGATATTACGATTCCGAGTCGATTTTAAAAGGTATTTCCAGAAGCGTCATTTACTCGACTATTTCGGTTGATACTTATCAGATGGGTGTTTACTGTGTAGACGCCATAAAAGAATATGAAGAATACGGCTACACCAGCCAGTACATGCTTACGGACGTAACTCTTATCGACAAGAGCAACGTATCGGATTACTTAAGCGAAAACGAGGAGGTGACTGAATGAGAGAAAAGTCTACCAAACCCGCCAATTCGCTGCAGCTTAAGTTAAGTATTATCTTCATTATGGCGAGTATCCTTATCTTTATCGTTAACACCATGCTTATATTCGGTATCAATACGATGACCAGGGAAATGGACTCGGTTTACCGTGACAACTTAAAGCTGAACGAACTCGCCGAAGCACTTGCTTCTGTCCAGAGCAATATGACCGATTATCTTAATACAAAGACCTCGGATTCGCTTGAAAGATACTATAAGAGTGAGCAGGATTATTACAAACTTGTATATGAATTAAACAATTCTGTTACCGGCGATACATATGACCTGATGGAAAAGAACATCAGAAATATGTCGAACGAATATATTCAGACCACGGGTTATGCCATCGAGGCAAAGCGAGGCAGAAACGTAGAAAGATACTCTGCCGAATTTGACAAAGCGAGCAGACTTTACAATTATATAAATACCTACATCAACAGTCTTAACAACGAAAGATTTAAGAGTAACTCTTCGAACTACTCCGAACTGCTTTCCGCCTTCAGAATTTTCGAAACCATTTCGATTATTATGATGGTTGCGGCACTGCTCGGAAGTTCGGTTTTCGTTATCGGTTTTACGAGTTCTATTATCGATCCTATCAGAAAGCTTGCAAAATCTGCGGATGAAGTGGCTAAAGGTAATTTTGAAATTGAAACTCTCGAAATCAGAACAAACGATGAAATCGGTGTCGTTACCAAAGCCTTCAACAAGATGGTTGCAAGTATCAAAGATTATATCGAGCAGATAAAAGAGAATATGGAACATGAGCGAAAGATGCAGGAGAAGGAGTTAAGGATTGAATCCACCCTAAAAGAAGCACAGCTTAAATACCTGCAGACACAGATTAACCCTCATTTCCTTTTCAATACTCTTAATGCCGGCGCGCAGCTTGCGATGATGGAAGAAGCGGAAAAGACTTACGATTATATTCAGAACACCGCGGAATTCTTCAGATACAATGTACGTGAAGGAAATACCACGGTTAAATTAGCCGATGAAATAAGCCTTATCGACCATTACATTTATATTTTAAATGTACGTTTCTCAGGAGATATCAAATATGAAAAAGATATCGACGAAAGCCTGACAGATATCCTTATGCCCAGCATGATTCTTCAGCCTATAGTTGAAAACTCCGTCAACCACGGCATAAAAGAAATGGAAGGCAAAGGCAAAATCGCTCTTCGCGTTTATGGTGAAGACGATAATGTCTTTATAAGCGTTAAAGACAACGGTATCGGTATGACACAGGAAATGATAGACAAGGTTTTAAGCGGAGAACTTACCGAAGAAGAAAAGGCAGCACCCGTCGGAGCTCACGGTATCGGAATGGATAACGTCATCAAGAGACTCAGACTTTTTACCGACAGGGAAGACAGCGTATCCATCCAAAGTGAAGGCGAAGGCAAGGGTACGGAAGTTATTATAAAACTGACCAACGGAGGCAGTGAGAATGTATAAGATAATGATAGCCGATGACGAAGGCATTGTAATCGATTCCTTAAAATTCGTGCTTGAAAAAGAATTCGGCAAAGAATGTACGATAGAATTCGCCAAAACCGGACGAAGCGTGATTGAGCTGGCCGAAAATTTCAGACCTGATATCTCCATCATGGATATTCAGATGCCGGGAATTAACGGTATCGATGCAATGAAGGAAATCCGCGAAAAGAACAAGGACGTGATTTTTATCGTAATGAGTGCGTATGATAAATTTGACTACGCTACCGAGGCAATCAAGCTCGGTGTACTCGATTACATCACCAAGCCCATGGAAAAGAACAGAATCATCTCCGTTGTTAAACGTGCCATGGCCATAATAGATAAGGAAAGAGCCAGAAGAAGCAACGACCTTATGATAATGGAAAAGATGGAGATGGTTATTCCGATGCTTGAGAGCGGACTCATCTACAGTATTTTCCTTCAAAACAAGTTCTCCGAAGATGCGATTAATTACAAAAACATCCTCGGCATAAAAGAAGAGTACGGATACATGTTAACGGTTGTGTGCGGTGAAAGAGACGAGGATTCTAATCTTACCAACGCCGTCGGCAGCAGTGTAAGACTACAGAATCACTATCCCGAGCTTCGCTCATACATAAAAGATTTCTGCGGCGGTATCGTCGGAAACGTAATGTCCAATAAAATCGCAGTGCTTGTACCTTACGACAAGCCCGAGATGGATTATTCGGAAAGAAACGCTTTAATCGAAAAGACAAGAGAGTTTACTAGAACGCTTCAGAGAAAGCTCTCCGGTGATTTTAAGATCGGTATCGGCGGCGTAAAAGAATTCGCCAAGATGAATGAATCCTACGACGAAGCATTACAGGCTCTTTTAAACGCAAACGGACGTGTTGCTCATGCGGATGACCTTGATATCCGCTGCGATTACGAAGAGAACTATCCTGTCGAAACAGAGAAGAGACTCTTTGAACTGGTTGAAAAGGGCGATTATGTCGGCGCAGGCAATGCGGCTGGTCAGTACTTTGACTGGATGAGCGACAATTTCGCCGACAGTATCATGGATATCAGACTTAAATCCCTTGAGTTCGTACTCTATGCAGAGAGACTTCTTTATATAAAGGGTGGTAACAGATACGAATTCAAGAGCCGTACGGATTATCTTCCCGTGGTAATGGGCACGGACGATTTAGGCGAATTAAAGACATGGTTTTTAAATAAGATAATAGAAGTAACGCAGAAGGTTGAGAACAACCGAAGCGAGAAATCCGAAAGCCTTATCGAAAAAGCGGAGTCCTTCATTAATAAGAATTACATGAAAGATATTTCGCTCGACGATATTTCGAGATACTGCAATATCAGTTCTTACTATTTCAGCAAACTGTTCAAGCAGGAGACCGGCGAAAACTACGTTGAGTATTTAAGCAGGGTAAGAATTGAAAACGCGAAGAAGATGCTCTCCGATTCGGAAGCATCCATAAAAGAGATAAGCTATTCGGTAGGATTTTCCGATCCGAACTATTTCTCGAGAGCATTTAAGAAATACGAAGGCGTATCTCCGACGGAGTACAAGGACGCATTGTAATATAACGGGTTAACATTTATTTTAGGAACAATTTTATGAAAAAATCTTTTATGAGGACGGCAAAGTTAATAAGCGCACTTCTGACACTGGTAATGATTTTAACGCCGGTTTCAGCGTGTACACCGAATGAAGGCGAAACCGGAGAGAATACCGAAAATGTTCAGGACGGCATTAATATAGGAATGTCTTTTGACTCCTTCGTTATCGAAAGATGGCAGAGAGACAGGGACGTATTTGTTTCCACAGCCAAGGAAATGGGCGCGGAAGTTAACGTGCAGAACGCCAACGGTAATATCGAAGAGCAGAAAAGACAGATTCTTTATTTTATTGAGCAGAACGTTGATGTTATCGTGATTATCTGTATCGACGCCGACACTCTTTCCGAAGAAGTTAAGAAGGCAAAGAACGCAGGCATCAAAGTTATTGCATACGACCGTATCATAAGAGACGCGGATATCGATCTTTATGTTTCTTTTGATAATGCCACAGTAGGAAAGATGATGGGCGAGACTCTTGTCGATTCAGGCATTGGCGAAGGCAGCAACATTGTTATGATTGGCGGATCTCCCGCAGACTACAACGTTCCCGCGCTTGAAGACGGTTTTATCGGAGTAATGGAAGAAAACAAGGTAAATATCGTCGACAGAACTCACTGCGAAGCATGGAGAGCAGAAATTGCTTACGATTATGTATATGAAAATATGGAAACAATTTCGAATGCCGATGCAATAATGTGCGGTAACGACAATATTGCAAGTAAAGTCGTTTCAGCCTTATCCGAGCAGCGACTTGCAGGACGCATTCCCGTAACAGGCCAGGACGCGGACCTTGAAGCCTGCCAGAGAATTGTTGAAGGCACACAGCTTATGACGGTTTACAAGCCCGTGGACAATCTTGCAAAGCAGGCAGCAGAGTGTGCTATAAAGCTGGCTAATCACGAAGACCTGGGAACCGATCAGACCATGAACAACGGAACATATGATGTTCCCTGCATTCTGTTAGAGCCTATTCCCGTTACAAAGGATAATATCGATGACGTGATTGTAAACAGCGGGTTCCATACAAAAGAAGACGTTTATTTAAACGTAACCGAGTAATATAGCATTTTTTTGTCAAAGATAAGTGTATGCTGACAATTTTTTGATAGCATACACTTTTTTTGATTTTTAAAGTTATCAAAAAATTGAAGAATGTAACAAATTATTTTGCAAAAAGGTGTGTTAATGTGTATTTGTATTCATGAGACCAACATCATGAGAAAAAACATTTCACACTATTTAATGGGAGGTAAAGAAATGAAAAAAAGATTACTCAGTGTTCTTCTTGCATCAGGTATGGTAGCAACTACACTCGTTGGTTGTTCAATAGGTGGTTCAGGAAATAAGAAAGTCGGCGTTGCAATGCCTACAAAGGATCTTCAGAGATGGAACCAGGACGGTGCCAACATGGAGAAACTTCTTAAGGAAGCAGGATATGATGTAGACCTTCAGTATGCATCAAACGACATCAACACACAGGTTACACAGATTGAAAACATGATCTCATCAGGTTGCGACGTTCTCGTTATCGCTTCTATCGATGGTGATTCACTCGGAACAGTTCTTGAGCAGGCTAAGCAGAAAAAGATTCCTGTAATCGCTTATGACCGTCTTATCATGAACTCTGACGCTGTTACATACTATGCAACATTCGATAACTACATGGTAGGTACAAAGCAGGGCCAGTACATTGAAGAGCAGTTAGGCCTTAAGGAAGGCAAGGGCGGCTACAACATGGAAATCTTCACAGGTGACCCCGGTGACAACAACGCAAGATTCTTCTATGGCGGCGCTATGGACGTTCTTAATCCTTACATCGAAGCAGGTCAGATCACAGTTCCTTCAGGACAGATCGATTTCGATACAGTTGCTACAGCTAACTGGGCATCAGATGCAGCACAGGCTAGAATGGAAGCTATCATTTCTTCCAACTACGCTGACGGAACAAAGCTTGACGCAGTTCTCTGCTCAAACGACTCTACAGCATTCGGTGTTACAAACGCACTCGTAGCTAACAACATCAGCCCTTATCCTATCATCACAGGTCAGGACTGTGACATCGCTAACGTTAAGAACATGCTTGACGGAAAGCAGTCAATGTCAATCTTCAAAGATACACGTACACTTGCTCAGAAGACAGTTGAAATGGTAGACGCTATCCTTAAGGGCGGCACAGCTCCTACAAACGATACTTCTACATACAACAACGGCGTGAAGACAGTTCCTTCATACCTTTGCGAGCCGGTATTTGCTGACGTTAACAACTACAAGGAACTCTTAATCGATTCCGGTTACTACACAGCAGATCAGTTACAGTAATTCCCCTATGAGTAGATCGTTAAAAATGATTTAACTCATTCCCTACATAAAGTTAAGTCCCCTTCGAATAAAAGGGGACTTAACTATGTAAAAACAAAATTGTGACACAAGTAAAGACAAATAATTTTAGTAATCTGAACAGGAGGGATAAAATTGGCCAAAATATTACTTGAAATGCAAAATATTACCAAGATATTCCCGGGCGTTAAGGCACTTGACAATGTCAACCTTCAGGTAGAAGAAGGTGAAATCCATGCTCTTGTTGGTGAAAACGGAGCAGGTAAATCGACATTGATGAACGTATTAAGCGGTATTTATCCTTACGGTACTTACGAAGGAAAAATTATATACGACGGTCAAGAATGTAAATTCACTAATATAAAGGACAGTGAAGCACTGGGAATCGTCATTATCCATCAGGAGCTTGCACTTATTCCTTATATGACAATCGGAGAGAACATGTTCCTGGGTAATGAACAGGGAAAGTCCTGGAAGATTGATTGGGCTGAAACTTACGGTAAGAGCGATGAGTATTTAAGAACGGTCGGATTAAAAGAATCATCGCGTACCTTGATTAAAGATATAGGCGTTGGTAAGCAGCAGCTGGTTGAAATCGCAAAAGCGCTTGCTAAGAATGCCAAACTTCTTATCCTTGATGAGCCGACATCATCACTTAACGAAAATGAATCAAAAGACCTTTTGGATTTGCTTCTTAAATTCAAACAGGAAGGTCTTACATCAATTATCATTTCTCATAAGTTAAACGAGATTTCATATGTTGCAGACAAGATTACGGTTATCCGTGACGGTTCAACAATCGAAACTCTTGATAAGCAGACAGATGATATTTCCGAAGCAAGAATCATAAAAGGAATGGTTGGACGTGAAATTTCCGACAGATTCCCGAAGAGAGAAAAGAACATCGGAGAGATTAACTTCGAAGTTAAAGACTGGAATGCATATCATCCTATCTACAGTGAGAAAAAGATTATCGATCATGTAAGTATTTATGCAAGAAAGGGAGAAATCCTCGGCATCTGCGGTCTTCAGGGTGCAGGCCGTACCGAATTTGCTATGAGTGTATTCGGTAAGAGCTACGGCGAGAAGATTAAAGGAACAATTATTAAGGACGGTAAGGAAATCCACCTTAATAATGCCAACGAAGCCATCAAAAACAAACTTGCATACGTTACCGAAGACAGAAAGGGTAACGGACTTATCTTAAGCAACTCGATTAAGTTTAATACCACACTTGCAAACCTTGACGGAGTCAGCAAGAATTCGGTAATCAACAAAGATAAAGAATATGCAGTAGCGGTAGAGTATAAAGAAAAACTCAAAACAAAATGCCCTACAGTAGAGCAGAATGTAGGAAACCTTAGTGGTGGTAACCAGCAGAAGGTTCTCCTTGCAAAATGGATGTTCGCGGATCCGGATATTCTGATCCTTGACGAGCCTACCCGTGGTATCGACGTAGGTGCGAAGTACGAGATTTACTGTATCATGAACCAACTTGCTACAGAAGGCAAGACAGTTATCATGATTTCATCGGAAATGCCCGAACTTCTCGGAATGTGCGACAGACTTTACATCATGAACGAAGGCAGAATAGTCGGAGAAATGCAGGCCGAAGAAGCTACACAGGAATCAATTATGGCACGCATTATTCAGAGTGAAAGCGAATAAAAATAATTTTTAGGAAAAGGAGAAATGTGATGGAAAAAAAGAATGACAGCGCAAAAGTCATTGAATTTATCAAAAAATATGCAATGGTTATCGTGCTCGCATTAGTTTTGATATTTTTCACAGTTACAACTCAGGGTAAAATCCTTTTACCCAACAATATAAGTAACATTATTTCACAGAACGCATACGTGTTCGTTCTGGCAACCGGTATGCTTCTTTGTATCTTAACCGGTGGTAACATCGATCTTTCGGTCGGCTCGGTAGTATGTTTCGTAGGTGCGGTAGGTGCCACACTTATGGCTTCCTTCGGAGTTCCCTGGCCCATAGCAGTAATCGTTATGTTTACGGTAGGTATCGTTATCGGTGCTACACAGGCTTTCTGGATTGCATACGTAAGAATTCCGCCGTTCATCGTAACACTTGCCGGAATGCTTATCTTCAGAGGTTTAAGTAACGTAGTACTTAACGGTCTTACAGTTACAATTAACGACAAAGTCGGCTTCCTTAAATTATTCGGCGGCGGTGCTGACTGCTTTATCCCCGACTTTATCGGAAAACTCTTCGGAGATATCTTTACAATCAACATTACATGTCTTGTAGTAGGATTTATAGCAGTAATCTTATTCATCGGTCTTGAAATCTACGGAAGATTAAAGAGACTTAAAAAAGGTTATGAAGTAGATAAGATTGTTCCCTGGATTATCAAGCTTGTACTTATCTCTGCAGTAGTTGTTGCAGTAACAATCCTTCTTTCAATGTTCAAGGGTATTCCTTCAGTTCTTATTATTGTAAGTATTGTAGTTCTTATTTACTCATACATTACTTCCAATACAACAACAGGACGTTACTTCTACGCAGTAGGTGGTAACGAGAAAGCAACAAGACTTTCCGGTATTAACACAAACAAGACATACTTCCTTGCATACATGAACATGGGCTTCCTTGCAGCTTTGGCAGGTATGATTACAATCGCACGTATGACATCCGCACAGCCTACATACGGCCAGAACTACGAAATGGATGCTATCGCTTCCTGTTTCATCGGTGGTGCTTCCGCATACGGCGGAATCGGTACGGTTCCCGGCGCTATCATCGGTGCAACCCTTATGGGTGTTATCAACCTGGGCATGCTTATCATGGGTGTAGACCAGAACATGCAGAAGGTTGTTAAAGGTCTGGTTCTTCTTGCAGCCGTTATCTTCGACGTAGTATCAAAGAGAGGCTTCAAGCTTATCGCAAAGAACTAATCATAAAAAGTGTAAATAGGTGTAATAACATAAAAGAAAATGCCACTCCGGTCGCTCGGAGTGGTGTTTTTTACGCATAAAAATAGAATTTATAAGGTAGAATATGAAGTTTATATGTGATACAATCATTTAGTGTTGTTTCCTGCGTATTTTACGAGGAAAGATTTTAGAAACGGAGACAAAGATGAAATATACAGCAGACCTGAAAAAAACCGTTGCATTTAACAATAAAACCACTCACTGTGTGGGTACCGGCAGAATGGATTTGGCCCTTCACAAAGAGTACCTCGACCAGCTCAAACTGACACAGGACGAGATTGGTTTTTCATACATCAGAGGTCATGGCCTTTTCTCAAAATACATGGGTATTTACAGAGAGTTCAGACACATGGAAGGTAAGGCGGAATACTGCTTTACTTATCTTGATATGGTTATGGATTCTTATCTTGAAATGAATATCCGCCCTATCTTGGAGCTCGGTTTTATGCCCGACGATCTTGCTTCAGGCACCGAGACCACATTCTTCTGGAAGGGAAAAATTTCTCCTCCGAAGGATTATAAGAAATGGACCGACCTTGTTCAGGCCACACTTCGTCATTTAATCGAAAGATATGGCATTGACGAAATCAGAAACTGGCCCGTTGAAGTATGGAATGAGCCCAATCTTCCTTCGTTCTGGAAAGATGCTGATATGGACGAGTATTTCAAACTTTATGAACTCACATCCAGGGCCGTAAAAGAAGTGGATGCACAAATCAGAGTCGGCGGTCCCGCTATCTGCGGTGTAGACGATGAGAGATGGCTTAAGGCTTTCCTTGATTTCGTAAAAGAAAAAAATCTCCCGATGGATTTTGTTTCAAGACATCATTACACAAGCTATATGCCCAGACTCGACGGACATTATGCATATATCGATCTTCACGAGCCCGAGAATGCTTTCAAGTGGCTTGAGAGATCCAGAGATATCGTTGATTCATACGATGAGTTTAAGGGAATGGAAATATTCATCACCGAATTTAACACATCCTATGTTCCCAACGCGCCTATCCATGATACCGTGCTTAACGCAACATATGTAGCACACATGCTTTCACGCCTTGGTGACAAGCATGAGTCATATTCATACTGGACATTCGGCGATTTATTCGAGGAATTCGGTGTTCCGTTTACACCTTTCCACGGCGGATTCGGTCTCGTTGCGGACGGTCTTATCAAGAAGCCGACATTCTACACATTCGCTTTTTATAAAAAACTTCAGGGCGACTGTCTTTTAAGAGGTGAAGACGCCATTGTTGTAAAAGCAGAGAACGGCGATATCAGAGGCCTTGTATGGAATGCGGATCTTTATAACGAAGACAAAAATAAAGAAATCGAAATAGATATCGAGAGTCTTGAAGACGGCGAATATTTTATGATTGAAAAGTTTGTTGATGAAAATCATGCAAATCCTTTAAAAATGTGGCATGAAATGGGCGAGCCCGCATCCATGAACAATGAGCAGAAGAATCTTTTAAGAGCGGCAGCAGAACCCGGAATCGAGTCTTCAAATAAGATCGTAAAAGACGGAAAGTTAAGCCTTGCATTTAATCTTAATCCGAACGAATTAAGATATTTTGAAATAAAGAAAATTAAGAGAACGTCTGATACCGGCTACGATTACGAAGCAGTAATCGCACAGAAATGCGTGCCGGATGAAAATCAGGCATAATCGGAGGATTTTATGAGCCAGAAAAAAAGAATGCTTGAGAGAAAAAGAAGAGAAGAAGCATTAAAAAAAGCTGAGCGAAACCAGGCAATCGGAAGAGTGATCGGAGTAGTTTTTATAGTACTCGTAATCGCAATTATAGCCGGAGCACTTATATTTGATGCTTCGAAGAAAGCCGAAAAGGAACTTAATTATTCCATCGGACTTAATGAGGAAGGAAAGATAAAAGGAGTAAAGGCTGAAAAATATGTTGAGTTTGCGGACTTTAACGCACTTAACATGAACAATAGCGATTACTATCCTACCGAAGCGGAAGAGCAGACTTACATTAACGCAGTCGTTGAATCCTATCCCGACCTTTCTGACAAGAAGGGTGTGGAAGTTAAAGAAAGAGATACCGTAAACGTTGATTATGTAGGCCGCATCGACGGTAAGGAATACGAAGGCGGAAACACCAACGGAATGGGTATCAGAGTTACACTTGGTTTAGGTACTTATCCCACAGAGTTTGAAAGCGGAATCATCGGTCACAAGACAGGCGAGACATTTGACGTATCCGTTCCTTTCAGAACAGATTTTGAAAACGAAGAACTCGCAGGAAAGATTGTTGTTTACACAATTACTTTAAACGGTGTATATGAAGCTGCGGAATTTAACGATGAATTCGTGCAGAAGAATTTTGGCTACAGTGTTGAAAGTGCCGAGGACTTCTTAAACAAATACAGAATGAACGCTGCACAGACAAAATTCGACCAGTATGTTCAGGATTATGCAATAAGCGAATCCAGGGTTAAATCCTATCCTGTTTCATATCTTTCAAAAATGAAGACTTTCATGAAGGCGAAAGATTACAAGCAGATGGAGACCACCAATTCCACATATCAGAACCTTTACCAGACAGATGCTTACAAAGACGTTCTTGATATGAGAAAGATGACCAAGAAAGAATATAAAGAGGAAATCAAAAAATCTGCCAAAGAGCAGGCTGAAAAGAACCTTATTTATCAGGCACTTTTCGAAAAGTTTGGTTTATCTGTATCAAAAGAAGATCTTGATGCGCTGATTATAACGCTCGGTTTCAGCGAGGGTGAATACGACCAGGCGGTTGAGAGATTCGGTGAGCCGTATCTTTACCAGCAGGCTATGATTACAAACGTAAACAATTACCTTGCGGAAAATTATAATCTGATTGATAACTAAGCGGGTTTTGTAATATATTATTATATATAGTTCCTGAAAGGAGATTCTAAAAATGGCAAAACAAAATGAACCTTTGGTAACACATATTTATACAGCGGATCCTTCCGCTCACGTTTTTAACGGAAAAATATATGTTTATCCTTCACACGACCTTGAACATGAGGGCGAGGATAACGACGAAGGCGATGAATATCAGATGGAGGACTACCACATTCTTTCAATGGATAATGTGGATGCTCCCTGTATAGATAACGGCGAAGCTTTAAATATGAGAGACGTTCCCTGGGTAAGCAAGCAGATGTGGGCACCCGACTGTGCAGAAAAGGACGGAAAATACTATCTCTATTTCCCTGCACGTGACAAGGATTTAAGATTCCATATCGGTGTAGCTGTATCTGATAACCCTGCAGGACCTTTCAAGCCCGAACCCGATTACATCAAGGGCAGCTTCAGTATCGATCCCGCAGTTCTTGTGGATGATGACGGAGCAGCTTACATTTATTTCGGCGGACTCTGGGGCGGCCAGCTTGAAAAATGGCAGACCGGCGAATTCGTTGAAAATCCCGCAGAGATTCCTGCAGATGCAAAGGCACTCGGACCTCAGGTTGCAAAGCTTACAGACGACATGCTTCAGTTTGCAGAGGCTCCCGAAGAAATCACAATTCTTGACGAGAACGGCGAGCCCTTAAAGGCAGGCGACGAAGACAGAAGATATTTCGAAGGCCCCTGGATGCATAAATACAACGGTAAGTATTACCTTTCATACTCAACAGGTACAACACATTACCTTGTTTATGCAATCGGCGATTCACCCAAAGGACCTTTCACATACGCAGGCAGAATCCTTGAGCCCGTAATCGGCTGGACCACACATCACTCAATCGTTGAAATCGACGGCAAGTGGTATCTTTTCTATCATGATTCTTCACTTTCGGGCGGAGTTAATCACAGAAGATGTGTTAAATTCAGAGAACTTAAATATGATGAGAACGGCAAGATCATCACAATGAAACCTTACGAAGACTAATGAGCCAAACGGGGACGGTTCTAAAATGGTAAAAAAGGCCAAAATAGAACCGTCCCCAAGTGGTAAAAAAAGCCAAAACAGAACCGTCCCCGGATGGCTCTTTTTTTAATTGCTTTCTTCAGGTTTTAAGTGGTATACGTCTCCGATGCTGTCGAGAACGATGCCTTCTTCTTTTGAAATCATGTTTTTATACTGCGTGGGCGAGCAGCCCGAGTATTTCTTAAAGCAGCGGCAGAAGGTGGTTAGGTTGTTAAAGCCCACCTGGAACGCAACATCCGTTACGGGAGTGTTGGTTAAAAGAAGCTTTTTCGCTTCCAGGATACGCTTGCTGCAAAGGTAATCATAAAAGGTTGAATCAGTGTACTGCTTAAAAAGTCTCGAAAAATGATATTTCGAAAAGCCCGCGGTCTTTGCGACGGTTTCAAGGTCTAAATCTTCCGAATAGTTGGTTTCGATATAAGTTAAGACTCTGACGAATTTATTGTAGATTTCTGAATGCGTAATTATCTTTTCATCTTCTTCATCTGTGGCTTCCGTAGAGTGTGTCATAAGACTTACGATTTTTAAAAGCTCCGAATAAATTTCCACTTCATTTAATTCGCTGAACGCAAAGTAGAGCTGAATGATTCTGTTTAGGGAAGAATAAATTAACGGATAAAGATGCGTCGTAGAGTTGATTCCGATAACCTTTGTCGTGGAAAAGAAATTTAAGATTTCTTTTTTTGATTTGAAATAGTCAAAGAATTTCGAATCAAAGAGCATGATAAAACGCTCGCCGGTTTCGGGCGCCGTAATGGAATGAACCGACATCGGCGGAACGAAAAGAATATCTCCTTCATGCAGCTTGTAGACTTCATTTTCTACGGTAACAGAATAAGTATTCTGTGTGCAGAGAATGATTTCGAAAGCCTTGTGCTTATGGTCTCCGAAGTTGGCCGGCTGGTCGTTGTGCCAGATACGGTAGCGATACCCCGGAAGGTAATCTATGGTCTCTTCGTCATGCTCGATTTTTCTTGAGACGAATTTTCCGAAAGGCTGGGAAAAATCCGCCTGGGTATTTTTGGATGAGGGCATATTTTCCTCCGAAATTTGTTTTAAAACTACGTACATTTATATTATATAACAGAGGACGGCTTTGTAGCAATATCTGTCAAAAAAGCAATATTTGTAAAATAGAAAATCAATGTGAAAAATGCGTGTTTTAATTGAGTTAATCGCAAAAACATAGTAAAATATTAAATGCGATTCTTTTATGAGGGTTGTAAAAAAACTATTAATGAGGATGTGCGGAAACGTACAAAAGGAGAGGGATTAATGAATAGAGAAGAAGCAAGAAAAAGAGCAACCGAACTCGTGGAGAAAATGACCATAGAGGAAATTGCTTCACAGTTAAGATTTGATGCACCTGCCATCGACAGACTCGGTATTCCCGAATACAACTGGTGGAATGAGGGCCTTCACGGCGTTGCAAGAGCGGGCGTGGCAACCATGTTCCCTCAGGCAATCGGACTCGGTGCAACTTTTGACGAAGAACTCCTAAAAGAAACCGGCGACGTTATTTCGACGGAAGCCAGAGCAAAATACAATTTCCAGTCTGCCGACGGTGACAGGGATATTTACAAGGGAATCACATTGTGGTCTCCCAACGTGAATCTTTTCAGAGATCCGAGATGGGGCAGAGGACATGAAACCTACGGCGAGGATCCTTATCTTATAAGCCGCCTCGGCGTTAATTTTATCGAAGGCTTACAGGGCGACGGCGAATATTTAAAGACCGCTGCATGCGCAAAGCATTTTGCGGTACATTCCGGACCCGAAGCTTTAAGACACCATTTTAATGCGGTTGCAAACATGAAGGATATGTGGGAAACATACCTTCCCCAGTTTGAAGCATGTGTAATCGAAGGCAAGGTTGAATCCGTAATGGGCGCTTACAACAGAACCAACGGTGAAGTCTGCTGCGCACATTCATATCTTATGGAAGAAGTCCTTCGCGGAAAATGGGGCTTTGAAGGCCACTATGTTTCGGACTGCTGGGCAGTAAGAGATTTCCATGAGAATCACAAGGTTACATCAAGTCCCGAAGAAAGCGTTAAACTTGCTTTGGAAAAAGGCTGCGACGTAAACTGCGGATGTACATATCAGAAAATAATGGATGCTTACGACGAAGGCCTTATCAATGATGAGCTTTTAAAGAGAGCAGCCGTTCGTCTTTTCACGACGAGATATTTACTCGGAATGTTTGATAAGACCGAGTTTGATTCAATTCCTTTTGACGTAATCGAATGCAAGGAGCATCTGGCAGTTGCTTCACGTGCGACAAAGGAAAGCCTTGTTCTTCTTAAAAACGACGGAATACTTCCGCTTGATAAAAACAAAATCAAAAAGATCGGCGTTATCGGACCTAACGCAAACAGCAGAGCATCCCTTATCGGTAACTATCACGGAACATCTTCGAGATATATTACAGTTCTTGAAGGTATTCAGGATTATGTGGGCGACGATGTGAGAGTATTCTACTCCGAAGGCTGCCATCTCTTCGCGCCCAAGATTGAATTTTTAGGCAAGGATTACGGCAGACTTACCGAAGCGAAAACGGTTGCCGCAAATTCTGATGTTGTAGTACTCTGCCTCGGCCTTGACGAAACACTCGAAGGAGAAGAGGGAGATACAGGTAACGCATACAGCTCGGGCGATAAGAACGACTTAAAGTTCCCGCCTTCACAGCTTAAACTTCTCGAAACAATTATTGAGATGAAGGTTCCGTTCATTGTTGTAACAATGGCGGGAAGTGCCTTAGACTATTCACTTGCGGATGCAAATGCCAACGCGATTGTACAGGCGTGGTATCCCGGCGCAAGAGGCGGTAAGGAAGTTGCAGAACTTCTTTTCGGTGAATATTCACCTTCGGGCAAGCTTCCCGTAACCTTCTACAGAGACGAAGATCTTAAATGTATGCCTGATTTCGAAGATTATTCGATGAAGGGCAGAACCTACAGATATATTGAAAAAGCACCGCTTTATCCTTTCGGATACGGACTTTCTTATGCGGATGTCAAAATTACGGATGTATCTTTTAAGGATGCAAAGAGTTTTGATGCGGCTTCCAAGGAAGGCATTACAATCTGCGTAAAGGCATCAAACGCAAGCGCAATCGAAACAGAAGACGTACTTCAGGTTTATGTGCATGTTAACGGCACAAAGGATGAGGTTTTAAATACCAAACTTGCTGCTTTTATGAGAGTAAAATTTGGCGCAAACGAAGAAAAGGAATTTGAAATCACCGTTCCTGCATACGCATTTACGACCGTCGACGACAGAGGCACACGAAGCGTTACCGGAAATGGCGCTGACATTTATGTAGGCTTTAACGGCGCTGATAAGAGAACCGAAGAACTTACAGGTACTAAGGCAGCAGTGCTTAGTATTTAATATAAAAGAAACAAAGGAAGATTATAACGGATACCGTTTGACAGACAGCATCTGTTATGCGTAAGTAACAAATGGGCAAAAAGAAAAAGAGCGAAAACGAACCGAATATTGAAGAGAAAATAATCCCTGAAGTAAAAGAGCAGGATAAAAAAGAAGAACCTGTAGCAGAAGAGAAGACTGAAAAAGAAGAACTCCCGAAAGAAGAGTTCGATGAATTCGAAGGCTTAACCGACGCAGAAAAGCTTCTTTTAGCAAAAGAAGAGCGTTTCCTTGACAAAGAAGAGGAAGAAGAAGTCGAGGAAGAATTGGACGATTCGGCCTGGGGCAATTTTAAAAGGAAGATAGGATTCTTTTTGGACTATTACAAATGGTTTGTAATTATTCCCGCAATCATCATCGTAATCACTGTAATTATGATTACTTCTTATTTAAATGAAAGCAGGGAAAGAGCGCTCGAATTAACCATTACAAATGCTCAGTATGAAATTCCTGACCTGATGTACGCCGTAGAAAATGATTTTATCGCGTATACCGGCGAAAACATTACGGGCGATGATATAAGAATAGTGTATGATATTCGTTATCCCGATACCTCAACGGGAGCGGAAAACTTCACTCAGGCAGATAATGTTTCAATGCAGAAATTCAATGCCAGCGTTATTTCGGGCAGAGTTGATATCGCGCTTACGGAGTCCTGGGTTGTAAACGATTATTCCGTGACGGACTCCACACTGGATTTGAGGGAAATATTCGATGAAGATTTCTTAAAAGACCATGAAGACAAGGTTTATTACGCCAGAGATTCATCGGGAGAGAAGATTCCCGTGGCATTTTATATTGATGCTAAGGTCGTAAAAGATGTATATCCCGAAGATGCAGAACCCCTTGCGGTTTCCTTTGATACTTCCAAACATAAAGAAGAAGCCAGACGTTTTATGGAGTGGCTTCTTTCTGAGAGCGAATAATTATATCTTTTATGAGTAATTAAATAATAGGAAGATCGTCATCAGGATCTTTTTCTCCGTCGAGAAGTTCACCATTCTCGGCGGATTCTTTTTCTTCGGGAAATTCGCTGCCCATGACTTTAATGAATATTCTTCTGTAAAAGATGCAGAAGAACCATGCCAAAGCTGCAATGCCGAAGAATAATAATACTGAAACGACTATAGCTTCGGCTTTGGCGGATAAGTCAGCTATTAAAAATAAGAAGATGTGGATAACGAACACCATTCCTATAACAGGAAAGTTAATAAAACTCAGAATAGCAGAGTTTTTGATTATCTGGCGTGTGGGCGAGTTAAAAAGCGCCATCTGCGGGAAAACAAGCACTGTCACCCATAAAATAATGAAAAGCGCGATAGAAACCGGATACTGTAAAAATCTGTAAGCCTCCGGCAGAATGTTATGCGAAATATAAACATCGGCTGCAAGGAAAGCTACTATTAAAAAGAAAGGAATCCAGAAAAGTGTTGCCTGCTTGAAATTGGATTTGAATTCCGCAAAGTAAGTTTTACCTATTTTAACGTCCTTGCCTCGGATTCTTTTGAAGAGAACAGCATAAAGAGCAGTGGCTGAGGCGCCGATCGTAAAAATCGGAATGCTGCATATAAGGAAAAGGATATTTAGATACATAAGGTCGCATAAAAGAGTGAGCGCCTTAATTAATAAACTGTCCGGTGAAAATATATTTCTCATATATATACTCCTAAAAGAATATTTATTATACTTATTTATATAGTAAGAAAACTGATTTTTTCCGACTCAAATTACGTACGAGTATATCATAATTTAGAGGACAAAACATGCTTTTGTGCGAATTTTATCTTATTTAGTGAAAAAAATATGCAAAATGAAATGCATATAGCAATATTTGTAAAAAACGAAGCAAGATATGTAAAGTAATAACCTTTCATAACGATTATAATTGGGTTGTTATTACAAAAGTCGACATTTTTATTGTTCGAATTGTACATTTTACATACAAATTGAACAAAGAGAACAATGAGATGTCAAAAACCTATTTAAGGAGGAAAAAGTAATGAAAAAATTTATGGCTTGTGCTTTAAGTACATGCATGGTTGCTGCAACAATCGTTGCTTGTGAACCTACCACAACTACTACAACTACAGATCCGGCTCCTTCAACAGATCCCGCTCCTGCAGTTACCTCAACAGATCCCGCTCAGACATTTGAGCCTATCGCTGCTCCTACAGACGGTACATACGGTGATTGGGCTATCACAGAGTCTCCCATCGGTTTCTTCTGGGGTGGTACATGGGTAGTTTCCAGCCAGGCAGCTGTTGATGCTGGCAAGGCTGATGGCGTTAAGGCTATCATGGAATACATCACACTTGATGATTCTGAATCAGGCCTTCAGTACGCTTGGGCTAACGGTACATTCAACGTATCAGACGATGTTGACCTTGAGAACATCAAACCCGCTAACGGTGGTAGCAAGGGTACAATCGAACTCTGGAACTTCACAAACGAAATTCCTAAGATGATTTATCAGTACGTTCAGGATCATCCTGATTTTGATTACAACGTACATGTAACAATCAAAGGTACTGGCGACGGATACCAGGATGCTCTTGACCAGGCTCTTATGAACGGTCAGGTTGACGTTTATGGTTGTGAATCAGCTTTCGTTCTTAAGTATACACAGGGCGATATGGCTAAGTTCGCTGCTCCTTACGAATCACTTGGTATCGACGCTGCAGCAGCTACAAAGGCAGCTGACATCGCTGGCTACACAATTGATATCGGAACAAGACCTTCTGATGGCAAGTTAGTTGGTTTAGGCTATCAGGCTACAGGTGGTGTATTTATTTACAGACGTTCAATCGCTAAGGACGTTTGGGGTTCAGATGATCCCGCAGTAGTTAAAGAGAAAATCGGTGGCGGTACAGGTTCATGGGATACATACTGGGCTGCAGCTGAAGAACTTAAGGCTCATGGCTACGGCATCTGCTCAGGTGATGGTGATATGTGGCACGCTATCGAGAACAGCTCTGACAAGGGTTGGATCGTAGACGACAAGCTTTACATCGATCCTAAGAGAGAAGAGTTCTTCGATATCTCCAAGAAGCTCAAAGACAACGGATATCACAATGATACTCAGGACTGGGGCGATGCTTGGTTCGCAGATATGAAGGGTCAGGGCGAGAAGCAGGTTCTTGGTTTCTTCGGTCCCGCTTGGTTAATCAACTACACAATGCTTGATAACTGTGGTAATAAGCCCGAAGGTTTAGGCTCCGCTGGTGACTGCGTTGCTTCCGGTACAGTTATGGCTAAGTCAAAATCTGCACCTGAATTCTTAGGTGGACAGAACATGTTTGACGTATTCGTTCCCGCTAACGCTTTTGCAAACGGTAAGAACCTCACTCAGTACGATGAGAAGATCAACAACATCTTCCGTGATAAGGTTCGTGAATACACAGCTGGTAACCTTTCTAAGGAAGAAGCTATCGAAGCATTCAAGACTGACGTTAACGAGCAGTTAGGTATTGCTATCGACTAATTACGACTCTTACGTAGTTAAGTTAAACTGAAATAAGAGCAGGGCGGACTTTTCGTCCGACCTGCTCTTTTCAAGAGTTTTATTTACCACACTTGATTAGATTCGGCATACGAGGTATTTTACGGGTGTGTAGCACATTAAATTAAATCGAGGAGGTTGGGCGTATGAAAAGAAAAAAGAGTTATGATTATGCAAGATTTGGCTACATATTCAGTATTCCCTTTGTTCTTGCCTGGTTAGTTTTTCAGTTATACCCTATTCTTTATACACTCCTTTTAGGTTTTACTGACCTTAAGGGTGCCGGCAACACTGATTTTAATATCATGTGGAGCGAACCTTTTAAGAACTTTATCACCGTTCTTAAAAACAAATCATTCAAAATTGCATTCGGTAATACCCTTATTATCTGGGGCTTGAACTTCGTTCCTCAGATTCTGCTCGCTTTATTAATCGCTGCTTGGTTTACCAACAGAAGATCTACAATTAAGGCTCAGGGTATTTTCAAAGTATTATTCTATCTTCCCAATATTATTACACAGGCAACTGTAGCTATGTTATTCTTCCAGTTGTCACTGTATCCTAAGGGAGTTCTTAACGATTTACTTTTGATGTTAAAGATAATTAAGCAACCTGTTGATATGCAACGTATTGCTAATGTCGCAAAAGGATTCGTTATCTTTATTCAGACATGGATGTGGTATGGATATACAGCTATCGTTCTTATATCCGGCGTCCTTGGTATTTCACCTGAATTGTTTGAAGCTGCCGAAGTTGACGGTGCAAACCAGTGGCAGACATTCTTCAGAGTTACAATTCCCAGTATCAAGACAATGTTGCTCTTTACATTGGTTACATCACTTATCGGTGGTTTGAATATGTTCGATATTCCTAAACTGTTCTTAAACGGTGGACCTAACAACGCAACACTTACCACTTCATTATATATTTACAACAAAGCTTTCCAGGGTGGTTATCTCTACGGCGAAGCTTCCGCAGCGAGTATGATTATGTTCTTTATTATCGTATTCCTGTCATGTATCGTATTCTACCTGTTACGTGATAAAGACGAAGTTGAATTAAGACGTCTTGTAAGAAAGCAGGAAAAAGAATACAAGAGAAAATTGAAAATGAGTAAAATGTAGGAAAGGAGGAGAAACATATGTCTAATAATTCTAATTTACAATTAACTGTAGAAGGAAGAGAAAAAGGCAAAGGCGGAGTAGTTCAGAAAATTATTATTTACATTGTAAGTATTACACTTTCAATTTTAAGTATACTTCCCTTCTGGTTGATGTTTGTTAATGCTACCAGATCAACTCCTCAGATTCAGTCGACAGCGATTTCATTCCTTCCTTCGACACATTTGTTTGACAATATTAAGATTCTTTCATCCAAGAATATGTTCAAGCCTTTGAAAGGTTTCCTGAACTCCTTCATTTGTGCAGGCGGTTCAACTATTCTTGCTGTATACTTCTCGTCATTAACAGCATATGCACAGGTTGTATATGAGTGGAAATTGAGAAATGCATTCTTCTCATTCATTATGGCGATTATGATGCTGCCCGGACAGTTAACATTGATTGGTTTCCTTCAGATGTGCTACAAGCTTCATCTTACAGATAACCTCTTAATGCTTATCATTCCTGCAATCGCAGCACCTTCAATGGTATTCTTCATGAAGCAGTACCTGCATCCGGCACTACCGATTGAAATTGTTCACTCGGCGCGTATCGACGGTGCAAGAGAGTTTTACATCTTTAACAAGATTGTACTTCCCATCATGAAACCCGCTATTGCTACACAGGCTATTTTCGCTTTCGTAGGTAGCTGGAACAACCTCTTCACTCCTATGGTTCTTATCAACAGTACCAAGAAGTATACAATGCCCATGATGGTAAGTTTGCTTAGAGCTGATATCTACAAAACAGAGTACGGCTCAATTTACGCAGGTCTTACACTTACGATTTTACCTTTGATTTTAGTTTACATCTTCTTATCAAAGTACATCGTAGCAGGTGTTGCTCTCGGTTCAGTAAAAGGTTAATAAAATTATTAATCATACAAAAAATACCACATACGAAAGTATGTGGTATTTTTATGTTCAATTAAATAAATTAATGCTCTCTGTCGTATTTTCTTTTAACTATGATGTAACACACCACATGTACCGAGAACGTTAAAATCCATGATATAGGATATGAATAATAAATTGTCTGAACTGTATGCCACTGATCAAACTGGAATACTGTAGCGAGCCAAATAAGTCTGAAAACACAGGCACCGAGTAAAGATACTATGGCAGGCATTGTTGAATAGCCAAGGCCACGCAGGGCGCCGACTATTACGTCCATAATTCCGCAAAGAAAATAAATTGAACAGATAATACGGATTCTTATAAGACCTGCTTCGATAATTGCGGGATTTCTAGAATAAATGGATAAAAGCTCACGTCCGAAGTAGTTTGCCAGAGAACCGAGTAAAAGGCCCGTTGAGCTTACCAGGAGAAGACCGATAACCGTAATTTTGTTGATTCTCTCTTTCTTTCCTGCGCCGATATTCTGGCTTACAAAGGAAATGACTGCCTGGTGGAAAGCGTTCATTGCCACATAGACAAAGCCCTCTATGTTAATCGCAGACGAATTACCGGTGATTGTAATGTCTCCGAAAGAGTTTACGCTCGACTGGATAAAAACATTCGAAAGCGAAAACAGTGTTCCCTGAAAGCCTGCAGGAAGGCCGATTTTAAGGATTTTTACGAGGATATTTTTATTAATGTAAAGATGTTTTACGTCAAAATGAATATTTCCTTTTTCGAGGATAAGACAGAGTATTACAAGCAGAGCTGAAATAGTCTGTGATATAACTGTAGCAATTGCAACTCCTGCAACATTCATGTCAAATACGATTACGAAAAGCAGGTTTAAACCGACATTTACGATACCTGACAGAATCATAAAAAGAAGAGGTCGTCTGGTATCTCCGACCGCACGAAGCACGGCACTTCCGAAGTTATAAACCATTACCGCGGGCATTCCGAGGAAGTAGATGCGAAGGTAAACGCTTGCCAGAGCAAGGATTTCTCCTTCAAGCTTCATCCATCGTAAAAAAATCGGAGTGCAGAAAAATCCGAATACAGCCACAACTACTCCGAGCACACAGCTTAATGTTACGGCAGTCTGAACCGTATCATGCAGATTGTCTTTCTGTCCGGAGCCGTAATATCTGGCTACCAGAACGTTTACACCTACGGAAAGACCGATAAAAAGGTTCGTTAACAGATTTATGAGCGAGCCGGTTGAGCCTACGGCACCGAGCGAATTGTCACCCGCAAAGTTTCCAACAACAACGATATCGGCCGCATTAAAAAGAAGCTGAAGCATGCTTGAAAGCATCAGCGGAATAGTAAATAAAAGCATTTTGCCGAATATGGATCCTGAACACATATCCATTTCATTCTTGCTTTTCATACGGACCTCCTTTCGTGTTGTTTCTTATTTTAAGAGAAATTAGTGAATATCATATATCAAAACCAATATATATTCAATAGATGTAGGACAGATACTTCACAAAAGTGCCTATTTATCATATAATCAATATGTGCGTTAACGTATTATTTTAAAAGGGGTTAGAAATGGGCAAAAAATCTATTAAAGAAAACAAAAACATTTACCAGGTTTCCAGAGAAGAAGCGGGTTTAACACGTTCTCAGGCAAGTGAAGCTCTTGTTTTCATGAGCGATTCACGAATCGAAAAAATCGAGAGTGAAAAGTGCGAACCTCATCCCGATGAAATTCTTGCGATGGCAAAGGCTTATAAGAAACCGTTTTTATGCAATTATTACTGCTCTAACGAGTGTCCTATCGGAAAGGTTTCCGTTCCCGAATTAAAGGAAAAAGATCTCGCTCAGATTACTCTGGAGATGCTTTCGACCATAAATATTTTATCCAAGCAGAAAGACCGTCTTGTCGAAATTACTGTTGACGGAAAGATTACCAAGGATGAAATGAATGATTTCCTTTTAATCAAATCCGAACTCGACAAAATGACCGTTTCCATCGAGTCTCTCAAGCTCTGGATTGATCAGATGGTTGCCGACGGCAAATGGGTTGAATAATATTTGCCCGGAGTGATTCCTTCGTACTTTTTGAATACTTTTACAAAATAACTCTGGCTGCCGAAAGCCAGTATATTCGCTATCTGCGACAAAGAATAACCGGAATAGTCTATCATGTTACGGGCTGTTTCGGTTTTTTTGCGCATTACATACTCGTTAAAGGTCATTCCGGTTTCCTTCTTAAAAAGCCTCGAAAGATGGCCCTCGCTGATGCCGGTTTCTTCAGCCGCATCGGTTATCGTTATTTTTTCATGCAGATGATCGTAAATATAGTTGATGCACAAAACGACATGTTTTGAATAAACCTTGTCGGTTTTAAGATTTATCATACGTTTCAGATAGTCTTTTACCATTTTTTTATGAAGGGCGGAGAGCTCTTTTTTTGATGTGCAGATATCGGCTTTGTTAATGTAAAGATCGCTTAAATGGTAAGCCTGTTCGTGCTCCATTCCGCCGTCTATGCAGTATCTCGAGAGCATCGCCGCGGTAATCACAAAGTGATATTTAAAGCTCTGAAGAGAGTTAAGCGAAAGCTCGCCGAGACCCTTTTTATCGCAGAAATCTTCCTCGAGAGTCTTCTCAACAGCCTCTTTGTTTCCGTCCCTTACAGCCTCATAAAATTCCACTTCCGGATTATACGGCGCGTGAAAGGAATAATCCTCACGCATGACATATTCTTTATAGCCTAATTCCTGTGAAATAATATCCATGGAAAACTCCTTTTTTTAAAGCTTTTACGAACATATTATATCATTATATTGCTAAAAAAATCACAATTTTAATATAAATCATAAAAGAATTGTTTTATTGTTAAGTTAATGTAGCAAAAACTATGTATTTTATGTTTTAGGAGTGAAGATTATGAAGAATTTTAAAAGAGTTATTTCAGTAGTTTCGGTAATGACACTTTTGACATCTGTGGCAGCATTTGCAGGCTGCAACAACGGTTCATACCAGCCCGACATCGATCTTGTGCCGAACCCCGATGTGGAAGAAGTTGCAGAAGCCACACCCGCGCCCGAACTTGAAGGCTACAACCTTCTCTGGCACGACGAATTTGACGGCACAGAGCTTGATTTTAACACATGGAGCTACGATCCCCATGCTCCCGGCTGGACCAACAATGAACTTCAGGAATACACACAGTCTACCGACAACGTGTTCGTAAAAGACGGAAACCTTGTATTAAAAGCTATTAAGAAGACTATCGACGGAAGAAATTACTATACTTCAGGTAAGGTAAAAACCAAGGATAAAGAGGACTTTATGTACGGCAAAGTTATTGCCAGAGCAAAGGTTCCCGAAGGTCAGGGACTCTGGCCCGCAATCTGGATGATGCCTACCGAAGAAATGAAGTACGGACAGTGGCCTAAATGCGGCGAAATTGATATAATGGAAGTACTTGGAAGCGATGTAAAAACTGCTTACGGAACCGTTCATTACGGCGAGCCTCATGCTGAGCAGCAGGGCGTTGTAACACTTGAATCAGGTTCATTTGCCGACTCATTCCACGAGTACTCTGTTGAATGGGAACCCGGAGAAATGAGATGGTACATCGACGACAATTTGTATCTTACCGTTAATGACTGGTTTACCGGAGAAACAGGACAGGACGAGAAGCCTTATCCCGCACCTTTCAATCAGACATTTTATGTTCAGTTAAACCTTGCAGTCGGCGGAACATGGCCCGGAAATCCCGATGAAACCACTAATTTTGATAATGCAGAATTCTTAATTGACTACGTTCGTGTTTATCAGAAAGACGAGTATGATACAAATGTAAAGAAACCCGAAAAGGTATTCCTTGAAGCTGACGAAACAGGCAACTTCATCAGAAACTGTGATTTCTCTGTAGCAGAAAATCTCGATGATGACGAAGACTGGAAATTCCTTCTTTTCGAAGGCGGCGAAGGCAGCGCAGAAATCAAAGACAACACAATGATTATCTACACAGATGCAATGGGTACGGTTGATTATTCCGTTCAGCTCGTACAGCCCGACCTTCCGATGATTAAAGGAAAGAGCTACCGCATCACATTCGACTGCTGGGCAGAAGAAGACAGAAACTTAATTGTATGTATTTCCGCACCCAATGCAGGCTGGATCAGATATTTCCCGGATACACTTTTCGATGTAACCACCGAGCCTCAGACCTTTGTATACGAATTCACAATGACCGAAAAGAACGACAACAACGGCCGTCTTGAATTCAACATGGGCAATAAGGGATCGGACGCAACCATTTACATTCAGAATGTGCGCGTTGAGGAAATCGAGGAACTCACACCCGTGGAGGAATAATTATGAAAAAATTTGAAGGTTACGAACATGGCGTAGACTTAGGCGGATGGCTCTCGCAGTGCGACCATACGAAAGAACGCTACGATACATTTATCACCGAAGCCGATTTTGAAAAGGTTTCAAAAAAATTTGACCATGTCAGAATTCCCGTTGACTACGACCTTATTTTGAACGATGACTATTCTTTTAATGAAGAGGGATTTTCATATATAGATTTTGCCATCGCAATGTGCAAAAAGTACGGCCTTAATATGATACTTGACCTTCATCGTACTCCCGGATATTCATTCGATCCCGCACACGGCGAAATGGGCTTTTTTGACAGCGAAGAGTACCAGAATATCTTTTATAAAATCTGGAAAGAATTTGCAAGAAGATACGGCAAAGAAAAAGATATTCTTACCTTCGAACTTTTAAACGAAGTTACCGACAAAGCGTTCTGCGACAAGTGGAACGAGATATCGGTTAACTGCATAAAAATGATTCGTGAAACAGCAGCGGATATAAGAATCATCGTCGGCGGCTATTACAACAACAGCCTTGAGGCCGTAAAAGACCTCGCAATGCCTTACGATGACAATATCGTATACACATTCCACTGCTACGAGCCGCTTCTTTTCACACATCAGGGCGCACACTGGATTCCCACAATGGATGTGTATTTCAGATGTGATTATAAAATGCCTTACTGGAAATATGATGAATTAAGCAAGATTCATACGAAAGACGCATACAGAGCATTTCCTCCTTTCGACAAGGACGACTGCCCCGATGAAAGATATTTCGAAGACCTCCTAAAAGAAGCAATCGAAGTTGCCAAAGAAAGAAACGTTGCCCTCTACTGCGGCGAGTACGGCGTAATAGACAGAGCAAATAAAAAAGAAGCCGAAAAATGGTTTCACGACTTCCATGCAGTAATGGATAAATACAATATTGGCAGATGTGTATGGACTTACAAAGAGATGGATTTTGAAATAAGCGAGGATTTTAAAAACTGATTATTCGCTTCCGCTGTTAACGTAGCGTGAATAATCGACACCCTTTATTTCAAACCAGTTAGTCCAGGTTTCATATTCGACCGAATCATATCCGATACCGGAGTTTTCGGTTCTTGCATCAATAACCATTCCGTCCCCGACATATATACCAACGTGGCCGAAGGTATAAACACCTAAGCCCGGTATGTCGGGGATTGTTTCTATAGGTCCGCTTAAAGGCGATTCCGCCAGCAGTTCTTCTGTGCCCCTCGCACATATTTTTACTTTGGATTTTATGAGTCCGGAACAGTCCACATGACCTTCCTCGCAGCCGCCGTAAACGTATTCCCAGCTTTCGTAATAAGCTCTGAAAGCCCATTTTACGAGGTCGTCCGCAGAGGTGGTTAATGTGTCATCGGATGAATACAGTTCATCGACGTTTACAAGGATTTCCTGACCGTCAATCATTATAGCCACCATTCCTTCCGGAATTCCTGTGGCATTTATTTCTATTTCTTCAGGTTCGCTTTGGATGTTGGATGAGCGCGTCAAAATAACGGTCTCACTTACGTAAGACTCGCTTTCTTCTTCCTCTTCTTCGATTATTACAGGCACTTCGGGTTCGTCCTGTAACTCGGCGATATCAACCCAGTCGACTTCGTTTTTCTTTGCAATAATACCAGGCAGAACTGCAACGCCTAAATTGAAAGAAAGGAAGACTAAAAGAGAAGAAATTCCGACAACCCTCGATGTCTTCAACCTGAAACTCATACATATATTTTACTCTAAATCCGATATTTTTCCAATAAAACTGTTTTGCGGATTTTAGTTTATTACCTAATGTTTGTCACACGTCTAACTTTGTTGATTTTAAAGGTGGCCTCAGATATAATATTTTTATACGTTTACGAGGCATAAAAAAGATGTCAAACACTAAGAATTTTAAGGGCTTAAACCTTTTTACTTTAAAGTTCATAGCGATTTTTGCAATGACCATAGATCATGTTGCGTGGGCCTGCATTCCTTTTGATTCCGTGCTCGGTCAGATAATGCATGTGGTCGGAAGATTTACGATTCCGATTATGTGTTTTGCGATCGTGGAGGGCTATATTCACACGGGCAATATCGTAAAATATGCCCTGCGCCTTCTTATCTTCGGAATCATCTCCGCAACACCTTTTTACATGTTTTTCGGGTCTATGTACGGCTACAGGCAGAACATCATCATAGACCTTCTTATAGCGCTTCTTACAATCATGATTGCGGCGAGCGAAAACAATTCGCTTTCTGCAAAAATCATAGCAATCATATGCCTCGGAATCATCTCGGCGACTCTCGGCGGATGGCCTATTCTTCCGATGGTTTATGTTCTGATTTTCTATTTCTTCAGAAACAAATTCGGCAAGATTTGCCTTTTCTTCTCCATAGCGACGGTTATCATGGTCGTTGTCGTCACGGTTTTTTCCATCATAAACGGCAATGTTCATATGCTTGACGTTGACTGGAAATGGTATGACAAGCTGTATCTTTTAGGATTTATCCTGCCGCTTGCCCTTATTTATTTCTACAACGGAGAAAAGGGCGGAAACCGTTTTTCGTCTTCATTCTTTTATGTTTATTATCCCGCGCACCTTTTGGTTTTATCGATTGCATTCTCAACCATGACGGATATAAGAAGCATCTTTATCATAGTGCAGGGAACATCGATTCTGCTGATTGCGGTTCTTATCGCAATGGCTGCGGTTCAGAGCAAAAAATCGTCAAACGCATCAATTATCGCGACACTGATTTTCGGACTTTTGTTCATGGTCGGATTCTTCGGCGAAATCATAAATCCCACGTATGAGACCATAAAAGAAGTAGTCAAAATTGAGTATGTTGCGGACTGCGGATTCTTAATCTGTTTCACATGGTTTGTAGCGGATTTCCTTAGAATGAAAGTTCCCGTTACGGTTTATATAATTGAGGGCTGCGTGAGTGCGCTGACCGTGTTCGGCGTATACACAATGGACAGCAATACGCTTTTCTACAAGAGCTTTGAAGTCGGCGGAGACCTGGCTTATCCTGTAGCGATAATTGAGCCCGGTATCCTTTATATCATCTTTTATATCTGCATTGTACTCGTGTTTGCGGGCTTCCTTGTGGCCAACTATATTTCCAGCCGCGAGACTTCGTATATTGAGCATCAGAGAAGAATGATAATCAACTACGCGGTATTTGCACTCTGGTTCTTCATAGCGCTTAAGGTAGTCGGAATTTCACCCTACGATCTGATTGCATTCGGCGTTATCGCTGCCATCTGCATAGTCTCGTACGGAACGCTCAAATACGGCTTTAACAACAATACGAAGGTAATTGCGGCGAGTGCGTTAAACCACACTTCTGAGAGCGTCGTCGTTATTGATATGACCGGTGAAGTATTGATGATGAACGAAAACGGAAAGGCACTTTTCCCTTACGTACAGACCGGTAAAAATGTTAAAAGATACAGAGTATTAAAAGATATTCTCGATGATAAAAGAAACACAATGGAAAAAGATGACCATGTTTACGGCTTCAGAAAAGAGCCATTAAACGAAAACGGTGTCATTCAGGGTTACATGGTCTGGGCTTCGGATATTACCAACCAGGTTGAAGTTTTCAACGAAATAAAGAACTTAGCCGAAACAGACGGACTCACAGGTCTTTACAACAGAGTATATCTTGAAAAACTGGTTGATGCGGAAATTGCTGCAGGAAATATCGGTACACTCTTTATGACCGACCTTGATAATTTTAAGAGCGTAAATGACCTCTACGGACATGCGACAGGTGATGCTGTTCTCATTGCATACGGCGAACATCTTGTTAACTGTTTTAAAGACACGGACGCAATTGTATGCCGTCTCGGCGGTGATGAATTTACAATCTATGTTAAGAATGATACCGACAGGGTAACCATGGCAGAATACGCAGGCAAAATCATTTCCGGACTTTCCGACAAAATGGCGCGTTCGAGCCTGCCTCCGATTGTCGGCTCGTCCATCGGTATCAGCGTAAACGACGGCCAGATATCAAGCTTTGATGAAATGTACGAGAAGACCGACAAAGCACTTTATTACTCGAAGGAACACGGAAAGAACAGATACAGATTCAGTGAGTAGGTGACTTATGGGATTATTTAAAAACCAGTACGAAAAAGCAATGGATGAATGTCTAAAACATATCGATGCCAACATGAGCAACAACTACAAAGACGCCGCACAGGCCAACTTCCGCGAGTTCGAAGAGCTTTATAACAAGCTCTGTGAGCAGGGCGTGCTCAAAGAAAAAGTTAAGGCAGCCTACGGCGATAAGCTCGAAGAATACAGGACCAAAATGCAGGGCTTCACCCACAAGGACCAGAAGCCTTACTGGACTTGAGCCAATTGTGAGCCAATTGGGGACGTATGCGGAGCACTTGGCGAGGTTTTTTCGAGCCTAGTGCGTGCCATGGGATTCCACTTGGTGAGGTTCTTTCGAACCTAGTGGAAGACCAGTTCTATTAAATAATTAAATGGAGAAAAAACAATGGGTTTAAATGATACTCCGGGATCGGAGAGAAAACATATAGCTTTCTTTGGTTGCAGAAATGCAGGTAAAAGCAGTCTTTTAAATGCGGTTACAGGACAGAAATTCGCAATTGTATCGAATGTGCCGGGAACAACGACTGACCCTGTGTACAAATCAATGGAGCTTCTTCCTGCAGGACCGGTTGTAGTTATAGATACGCCGGGTCTTGATGATGTGGGAGAGCTTGGCGAGCTTAGAATTGAAAAGGCCAAAGGAGTCTTAAGAAAGACAGATCTTGCGGTTCTTGTAATTGATACCGAAAAAGGATTTGCGCCCGAGGACGCGGAGATCCTTGCACTCATTGAAGAGAGAAAAGTTCCCGTAATCAAGGTGTACAACAAATCGGACATAGCATCTACGAAAGACATTCCTAAAAAAGACGATGACTCCGAATTATCCGCCACACTTTCCGTAAGTGCGGTAACAGGAGAGGGCATTTTTGAACTAAAGGAAACAATTGCTAAACTCCTTAACGATACAAAGGACGATAAGGTACTTGTAGGCGATTTAATCAAGCCTAACGACCTCGTAATATTGGTGGTTCCGATTGATAAGGCTGCACCTAAAGGAAGACTTATATTACCGCAGCAGCAGACCATAAGAGACCTGCTTGACCACGGCGCAGTTCCTATCGTCTGCCGTGACAGCGAACTTGCGGATGTTATTGAAAGATACGGAAAAGACGCAAAGCTTGTCATCACCGACAGCCAGGCATTTAAGAAGGTAGCGGCAATCGTGCCTGAAGAAATTCCGCTTACATCTTTCTCAATTCTTTTTGCAAGATACAAGGGAGAACTTGATTATCAACTTAATGGAATCAAAGCGGTTGAGAGCCTTAAGGACGGTGACTATGTGCTTATAGCTGAAGGCTGTACGCATCACAGACAGTGCGGAGATATCGGCACAGAAAAGATTCCCGCCATGCTTCGTAAAAAAGCCAATGTGCAGATTGATTTTACGCAGGGAACAGAATATCCCGACGACCTCGATAAATACAAAGTCATCATTCACTGCGGTGGCTGTATGTTAAACGAGAAAGAAATGAAAGCGCGTATCGAAGCAGCTAAGAAGCACAACATCGCAATAACAAATTACGGCATGACGATAGCATACCTTACGGGCGTGCTTGAAAGAAGTATGAAACCTTTATGTACAACGGATTAATAAATGTCTACAAAGAACCCGGCTTCACATCGCTTGATGCGGTAGCGGTTCTTCGCGGAATCTTAAAACAAAAGAAAATAGGCCATACGGGAACGCTAGATCCCGCTGCGGAAGGCGTGCTGATGGTGTGCCTCGGCAATGCGACCAAACTCTGTTCTTTTCTTGAAGATAAAGACAAGGAATACGAGTGCAAAATGCTCCTCGGCACCACGACCGACACCGAAGACACCACGGGCAAAGTTTTAAGCGAAAAAAGCGTAGACTGCACTGACGAAGAAATCATAAAAGCAATAAATTCCTTCGTCGGAGACATCAAGCAGGTTCCGCCCATGTACTCGGCGCTTAAAAAAGACGGAAAGAAACTTTACGAACTTGCGAGAGCCGGAATCGAAATCGAGCGTGAAGCAAGAGATATAAAAATCTATGCCATTGAGATAAAAGAGATCGCAGTTCCCTATGTAACTTTTACCGTAAAATGTTCAAAAGGAACATATATCAGATCGCTTTGCAGGGATATCGGAGAAAAGCTTGGCTGTGGCGGATGCATGGAACATCTTAAAAGAACCGCAGTATCATTTTTCGAGGAAAAAGATTCGCTCAGATTATCTCGGATAGAAGAGCTGGCGAAGGCCGGAAAGATTGATGATTTTATCTTAAAGACAGAGGAAGTATTTAAAGACCTTGATTCGCTTTACGTACTTCCCGAATCTAAAAGAATCATCGATAACGGAAACCCTCTGCTGATCGATAATGTAAAAGAATTAGCCGCAGAACTCACAGACGGAAAGAAGTATAAAGTCTATAATGCTGAAGGTGATTTCTGCGCGGTGTATGCGTTCGATAAAGAAAAAAAATTCTTCAAGCCTTATAAAATGTTTATGGTTTAAAAAAAGTGCAGGCCGGCCTGCACTTTTTGTTTTATCTTTTTGCATTTCTGTACGCATAAAAGATATACTGCTGAATTACTCCGTTGTAAGGAGCGTATGCCTCGAAATCAAAACCTGTCGGGAAATGCTCTGCAAGTGCACGGTTAATCCAGACATCCTTAGGGAAGAAATCCAAACGGTGGAAACCGAACAAAGCTATGCATGAAGCAACTTTGTCTCCTACGCCCTGCATCTTTTTTAACTCTTCCAACAACTCTTCGTCGGAGAGTCCATCCAACCGCTCAATTATATCAGGCTCGGAATAAAAGGCTTCGGCGGCCAGGCTTATGTACGGCAGTCTGTAACCGAGACCGCACTCGGCGAGTTTATCCAAAGGCGCGCCGAGTATCTGTACGGGAGTCGGGAAAGCATAAGTATCGCCTTCAATCAGCGTACCGCATGTCTTGCAGAGTCTTTCAATCGAAGTCTTGATTGCGGGAATGCTTTTTCTCTGCGAGATGATAAAAGAAACAGTCATTTCCCACTTATCCTGATTTAAAATTCGCATGCCCACGGAGCGAGCCGCACAGTCGCATAAAAACTCATCATCTTTTACGGATTCGCGAATGGAAGAATAGTTTGTATCAAGATCAAAATAGTTTTTCCATATCTTTTTAAAATCGTCAGCACTGCAGTCAAAATCAAAGGAGTTCCCGCCTGATTCTTTTATGGTCAGAACCTTTCCGAATGCAACAATCCTGTAAGTATTATCATCTATTCTGTTGAATCTGAAGCACTGGCCGCTCTCGGCTATTACGCTTAGATTAAAGTCGTCGTTAAATGTTTTTTTCATGCCTTTTTTCCTCAATCACATATCAAAATTTTAGATGAGTATCTTTCTTTTTTCAAGAGCAAGAATTATATATTTTCGTGGCCGGCTATGGTATAATTAATCGTGTGCGGACCGCGGGTCCGAATGATATAAATGGAGAGCAAAATGAAGATTATCCACACGGCGGATTTACATCTTGATTCGTCGATGAAAACACATCTTGAAGGCGAAAAAGCAGCGAAGCGTAAAGACGAACTTACGCTTAATTTCACGCGCCTTTGCGAGTCTGCCGCAGACCTTGGCGTAAAAGCGATTATTATCGCCGGCGACCTTTTCGATACGAAGAGCGTTGCCAAAAAAGTTGCAAGCATCGTCCTTACCCAGATTAACAAATACAAAGATATAGATTTCTATTACCTACGCGGAAACCATGACAGGGAAAGTTTTATAAGCTTCATAAAAGGCACGGGAGACGTTCCTGCGAACTTCCACATGTTTGAAGACACCTGGACTTCGTACGTTTTAAATCCTGATTCAACCGGCAAAAAGATAAAACTCTACGGCGCGGAATTTAACGAAAATGTTTCCTCACTCATGAAACTTTTTACCGCGGATTTTGATGATATAAACATCGTTACGCTTCACGGTCAGGAGAATGAGTACAAAGGTAAGGACAAGACCGAAACTGTTCCTGTATCGGAGCTTCGTGGCAGAGGTATAGATTACCTTGCGCTCGGACATGTGCACGAGTACAAACTTAAAACCCTCGATTCCAGAGGCGTATACTGCTATCCCGGCTGTCTTGAAGGCAGGGGATTTGATGAGTGCGGAGACCACGGCTTCGTGCTTCTTGACGTGGATGAAGAGAAGGGCGACATCATTCCGCAGTTCGTGGATTTCGCATACAGAAAACTTCATACACTCGATGTGGATATTTCCGGTCTCGACAATTCGGGCGAGATCATAGAAAAAGTTAAAAGCGAACTTTTCTCAAAACGTTACAGCGAGCGCGACATGATTAAAATCCGCCTTATCGGAAATGTCGATGAGAATGCGGAGGTAAACGAGAATTTAATCGCTGCATCCGTCATGGATGATTACTTCTTCGTAAAAGCCAAAAACGAAAGCCGCGTGAGCGTTGATTACAGAAAGTATGCGCTTGACGAATCGTTAAAGGGCTGGTTTATCCGTCTTGTTGAAGAGTCCGACGAGATTGACGAAGAGACCAAGGGACAGATAGTACGCATGGGACTCAGAGCACTTTCCGGAGAGGAGATTATACAATGAAACTGATTTCCTGTTACATATCCGGATTCGGAAAAATCCATGATGAAAAGTTTGATTTTAATGACGGGCTTAATGTGTTCTGCGAAGACAACGGCTTCGGAAAGAGCACTTTAGCATCGTTTATTAAAGTTATGCTCTACGGCTTTGAGGATGAAAACAAAAAGAGTTTAAAAGATAAAGAGAGAGAAAAATTCCGCCCCTGGAACAACGGTATCTACGGCGGAAGCATCACTTTCGAATATGCGGGCAAAGAATACGAAGTATCGAGAACCTTCGGCAAAAACGACAATTCCGATTCGTTCGAAGTCAGAGAACTTCCTTCAAATGCGGTCAGCAACGCATTTGAAAAGAAGACCTTGGGCAATACGATTTTCGGAATAGACAAGGATTCTTTTTTCAGAACCGCTTACATCGCCTCGCCCGATTTGCAGAAAAACGACGATTCCGTAACCGATTCAATCAGAGCGAAGCTCGGCAATCTTACCGATGCGACCGACGATATCAACAATTTCGATACCGCATGCGCTAGATTTGAAAAGAAATTAAACGAGTATTCTCCCGACAGAAAGCCCGGGAAAATTAAGTGTCTTCAGATTGAATTATCCGAAGAAAACAACCGCTTCAGAAATCTTGAGGATACCGAAAAAGCAACCGATATTCTTGAAGGCCAGATAATGGCACAGACTGAGAGAATCGACAATGACCGCCGCAAGATAAAAGATCTTAAAAGAAAAGAATCCGAAGTAATGAAGGCGGATTCCATAAAAGCCAAGAAAAAAATGTACGATTCGCTAAAAGGCGAGTACGAAGAGAGCCGCAAAAAGACCGATGAGATATTTGATTTCTTTGCAGGCCATGTTCCGTCGTTAAGCGACATCAATGCAGTCCGCGACAAGGGTATTAAGATGAAACATCTCGAAGAAGAGATGAAAGAAAATGCCATCGTAAAAGACGAAAACTGGATGGCTCTTGAAGACAAGTTTAAGAACGGAACCTGCAGTGAAGAAGAGGTTAAGAAATACATCTCTCTCTGGAACGAAACCCAGACTAAAAAGCAGGATATCTTAGGCAAGGAAAACGATTTAAAGACCGAAGCCGAAGAGTATATTGAACAGCAGAAAGAAGAACAGAGAGAAAAATACGAGAAAGGCCTTGAGGCTTTTCGTGTAAGCGAGAAAAAGAGAAAGACAAAACTCATTATCTTTTTAATTCTTGCGCTTCTTTTCTTCGGAACGGCAATTGCATTTACCGTGCTCGGAATGAAGGGCATGCGCGACAGCTTCATACTTATTCCGGAAGTGGCTGCGTTTGTTTTAGGAGTAATATTCGTAATTCTTATTTTAGTCATGAGACTCTTTAAGAAGGGCGAGTTCAACCTAAAGCGTGATACGGATATCACAAGGGATGAGGCAATCTCGAAAGTCGATTCTTCACATTTTACGAGAAATGTAATCAAGTCCGGCAAAGACGATATTCTTTTTACGAACAACCAGGTTAAGAACTTCCTTGATAAGTATAAAGTGCCTTTCAACGAAAGCACCGTGACCGACGACCTCGTAAAACTTTTGGAAGACGTAAAGGTTTATACCGAAGGAAAAAAGAAGCTCGAAATATTCGAAAAATGCAAAGCTGATTTTATAAAGAACGGCGACGAAGTAAACGAATTTTATGCCCGCATAGGAAAGAGCGGAAGTGCTGCTGACGATGCACAGTTAGACGAGTATCAGAAGAAGTCCGTAAGGTTCGTTTCTTCGATGGAAGAAAGCGAAAGAAAAAAGAATATTTTAGTGCAATTTGAGTCGGAAAATGATATAACAGAAATATGTAAGGAACTGCCTGAAGATTTGCCCGATATCGACGACTTAAGAGACGAAGTTTCGGAGCTTGAAGAAGAGATTGAAAAAGAATCCGAAGTTCTTATTAATTTCAGAAAACGTCTCGAAGAACGTCAGGAAGAAAGAGATTCTCTTTTAGGATTGGGCGTAAAAATCGACGAGGATAAAGAAAGATTAGCGGAGTACGAAAAAGATTATGCTCTGATGCAGAAAACTTTAGAGTTTCTTACGAAGGCAAAGAACGAACTTTCACTTAAATACACCGGACCGACCATGGAAGGTTTCAAAAAGTATTCGGAGTATTTTGAAGAGGAAGATACAGACTCTTTCAGAATAGATACCGATTTAAACCTGACAAAGACCGAAGAGGGAATGCAGCGCCGAATAAGCGATTTAAGTCTCGGTCTGCAGGAGGTAACGGATTTCTGCTTAAGACTTGCGCTTATTGATGCAATGTATCAGAAAGAAAAACCTTTTGTGATTTTGGACGATCCGTTCGTCAACTACGACGAGAGCAATCTTTCGGGAGCCATGAAGGTGCTCGATAAGATTTCCGAAGATTACCAGATTATATATTTCACCTGCCATGAAAGCAGAACAAACGGGGGTTAAGTTATGGAAGAAAAAGATCAAAAAAGACTTAAAAGCATTTTTATCGGTCAGATAATCGACAGGGTAATTCTTATACTTGTATTTTTCCTGCTTATCGGAAACCTTTGCGGAACGATTTATCTCGGAGTTCAGATAAGGAATTTTGCAAATATGCTTGAGCCTGCGCTCGAGGTTTTAAACGATATAGACGTCGAGGGATTAAACAAGACCATAACTACGTTAAACAATGCGGTGGACGTATTTAAGATTAATGAAACACTTGATGCCATCGGCAAGCTGGATTTCGACGGATTCAGCAAGGTTCTTAACGGAATAGATGTCGACAAGCTAAACTCTACGCTTGAGAAAATAGATGATGCAACTCAGTTTATGAAGCGTGTGGGCGACGGAATGAATAATTTCCTGAATCAGTTCGGCATAAATTTGGGCAAATAATTTTCAACTTAAATCAAGGAGGAAAGATTATGAAACTTTTAAAAGAATTTAAGGAATTTGCACTCAAGGGTAATGTAATGGATATGGCTATCGGTGTTATCATCGGCGGCGCATTCTCATCAATCGTTACAGCACTTACAACCTGCTTTATCAATCCGTTGATTAACAGTGTCGGCGGCGCAGAGGTTGCAGGCGCAATCAAACTTCCCTGGGTGGATTACACAGGTCTTGATTCCGAAGCAGCACTTGCTTTATCCATCAACTATGGCGGATTTATTACAGCAGTAATTAACTTCCTTATCCTGGCTGTTATTCTTTTCATCATGCTCAAAGCTATCAACGGCGCTACAAAGGCAGCAGAAGCAGCAGCAGCTAAACTTAAAAAAGACAAAGAAGCAGAAGAGGAAGCAGCTCCTACCACAAAGATTTGTCCTTTCTGTAAGAGCGAAATCGACATTGAAGCTACAAAATGTCCTCACTGTACATCCGATCAGCCTGCTGAATAATACAGTCTGAAATTGTAACTCATAAAAGATAAAATCCTCCGGGGAAAGTTCTCCGGAGGTTTTTTCCCGTAAAAATCACTTTTTTGTTGACACTATAGTACTCTTTTTGTATAATGTTTCGTGCGAGTCTTTCATTATTTGCCCTAATAATAGAAAGAACAGAATGAAAAGTTGACCGGCGGCCCGGACATCCGACGGTTTGACAATAAATGTAAAAACCCATAAACGGTGGATGGAGACCGTTTCGGGGTCAGACTAATGGAGGAAAACAAAATGAAATCTTATATGGCAAGCCCTGCTACCATTGAAAGAAAATGGTACGTAGTAGATGCTGAAGGCCAGACACTCGGCCGTTTAGCTAGCGAGGTTGCTAAGGTGTTAAGAGGAAAGAACAAACCCACCTTTACTCCTCACATCGATACAGGCGATTATGTAATCGTTATCAACGCAGAGAAAATTCAGGTTACAGGTAAGAAGATGGAGCAGAAGACATACTTCAGCCATTCCGATTACGTAGGCGGTGACAAGCTTGTAGTTCTCAAAGAGAAACTTGCAAAGCATCCCGAAGAAGTAATCGAGCATGCAGTAATCGGTATGCTTCCCAAAGGACCTTTAGGAAGAGAAATGTACAAGAAGTTATTCGTATATGCCGGACCTGATCACAAGCATCAGGCTCAGAAGCCCGAAGTTTTAACATTTTAAACCTGAAGTTTAAATAGGAGGATATTGATAATGGCTAAGAAAGCTGCAGAAAAGTTCTACGGAACAGGTAGAAGAAAAAAATCAATTGCCAGAGTGTATATCATGCCCGGCAAAGGAAATATAACTGTTAACAAGAGAGATATCGAAGAGTACTTCGGTATGGAAACCTTAAAGGTTGTTGTACGTCAGCCCCTCGTAGCTTTAAATGCTACAGATAAGTTCGACGTAATCGTTACCGTAAAGGGTGGCGGAACAACAGGCCAGGCCGGTGCCATCAGACACGGTCTTGCACGTGCACTTGTTAAAGCAGATGAAGACAACAGACAGATTCTTAAGAAAGAGGGTTATCTCACAAGAGATCCTCGTATGAAAGAAAGAAAGAAATACGGTCTCAAAGCAGCGAGACGTGCACCTCAGTTCAGCAAGCGTTAATATGGCTTACAAACCCCGAAAAATCAATACTTTTCGGGGTTTTTTATTTTGTGAGTATTTGTATGATTTTGACCTGATTTATTCCATTTTTTAGGGGTTAAACAGGGGTTAAATTCAAAAATGGGTTAAATTATGGGTTTAAGATAGGGAACAAAGTAGTTCGAAAAATCCGTATTTTTAATCCCCTCGTTCAAAAGGTATATTATTACCGTCTTCAGACACTTCACTTTTGAAGTTGTTTGTCATAATTTGTCTTAATCTGACGAAACGAAACATAGTTTATATCGACACTCAGTACCGGTTTTGTGCTGAGTGTTTTTTCGTTTAGGAGGATTATGACATGTCTAAGAAGTCAGAATTAATTAATCACATCGAATTAAAGAAAATATTACCTTTTAAGGATCATCCTTTTCAAGTGAGAGAGGATGAAGAAATGAATATGCTGGCGGAGAGCATAGGAATGGTTGGTGTTCTTGTTCCGATAATAGTTCGTACGATTCAAGAAGATAAATACGAACTGATATCTGGTCACAGAAGAAAACATGCCTGTGAAATGCTTGGATATTCTTCTATTCCGGCGATTATTCGTGATATCGACAGGGATGAAGCTATTGTAATGATGGTGGACAGCAATTATCAGCGTGAAGAAATATTACCAAGTGAAAGAGCCAAAGCGTATAAAATGAAATTAGAGGCTATTAAAAGACAGGGAGCCAGGAATGATTTAACTTCTGTCCAAGTTGGACAGAAGTTGTCAAAAAAGACTTCGAGGGATTTGATTGCAGAAAATAGTCCGGATAGTTCATCTCAAATACAACGCTACCTTCGTTTGAATGAACTGATTCCTGAACTGCTTCAAATGGTAGATGAGAAGAGAATAGCACTCACTCCGGCTTCAGAGCTATCCTTTTTATCCAAGGAAGAACAGAAAATGCTTTTAGAAGAGATTGAATGTATCCAGGCTACGCCATCGCTTTCTCAGGCACAACGAATGAAATCTTTATCGAAGAAAGGTTTATTAGATGCTGACATGATTACTGACATTCTATTGGAACAAAAGAAGCCTGAATGTTGGAATATGGTTATTCCCATGAATAAAATCACGAAATATTTTCCTAAATCATATACGCCGAAAGATATGGAGGAGATAATAATCGATTTACTTGGAAAATGGGCAAGGGATTTGTGATTTAATCATTTTGCCTAGAGAGAATCCATTGATTTCGGTAATGATTATGTTAGAATTAAATCAATGTAATATACAAGAAATTAATTATTTAGAAATATCGCAATATTTCTAAATAGATTAACTTTAAATATATATGGGTATGACAAATCGGAGTTTATCGGTGGAGAGAATGGAGACTTTTGAAAATAGATGATAAAACTTGAAACAGAACGATTATGCCTGCGTGACTATGTAGAAGCGGACTTTGAGGCATATTATAAATTAAAAACAGATGATCGGAC